>JAJEEZ010000140.1:0-4342 GCA_022820705.1 Candidatus Latescibacterota bacterium
CCTCAAGACGTACATCATACCGCCTACCAAGGCCATCATCCTTATATTCGCTCTTAGCACGCTTCACCAAAAAGCCGCCTTCAGGGACGATTAGGCCAGGGTGCGGAGGCAATCCCCTAATCATCTCACGTAGCAATACAGACTCGACCCATGCTTGGATGATCTTATGGGTGTCGCAAGACTTGCTTGGGGGATGAGAAAAGTACCGGCTTGGTAGCTTCCTTCCATTCTTCCCCGTCCCGCCATTGCCACCTTTAAGGGTAAGCTCCGCGCCACAGCCAAGGCATGTATAGCCAGAGCGGCCTTTAGCAAGCCTCGGGTCATCTGGACGGACAATCTCTCCTTTCCATTTGGCAGGAATTTTTTCAGTCATCTTAGCCCTTTACCTGGCACTATTCGGTCGCGGCTTAGACCCAGTTTTCACACTTCAATCCCCGAATCCGGCTGAACTCTCTCATATTATTGCTCACTAGGATGCACTGCTGACTCAGGGCATGCGCAGCGATTAGCAAGTCCATATTGCCGATGGGCTTGCCCTTTTTTTCTAAGCTAGTGCGGATTTTACCGTATTGCCGAGCCGCTTCCACATTCCAAGGCTGCACCTCCAGGTGGGAGACGAAATCAACTAAAATGCGCTGATTCATTTTTTTTGACGAAGACCGCTCGACTCCGTATTGCAGTTCCGCATACGTGATCGTGGAAATACAGAGATCATTGGGAGGAATTGCGTTGAATTTCTCCAGTAAGTTAGCCGGTCGTTTTTTGATGATATAGATGCATATGTCGGTATCCAGCATGTACACCTAAAACAGATCCTCGCGGCTTTGGGGCGGGAGGTCTTCACGAGTCGCCATAAAATCTTCGGAAGGAAGCGGAGTCTCCTTAAAGAAGGCATCCCAAGACGGCGGACGGGGTGAGAGGATGATATTCTGGCCTTCTTTGCTAATCAATACTTCCGACCCTGCAAAACGAAATTCTTTAGGCAGCCGCACGGCTTGACTGCGACCGTTCATAAAGAGCTTAGCAATTTTAGGTTGCACGATAAAATCCTCCTTATTGGCATATATCAAAGGTATATACTACGAACTGGGAAATCAACCTGAGCAGTTGTGCAAACTTGTCGTCCGTCAATCTTCCACCACGTGCAACCGCTGGTTGGCGGCCAAGTCTTCGAGCACTTGCACCCCCCCGGCCGGCCAGTGAATCTCCAGTCGCTCAATGCGCTTGGCTGCTCCCAATCCAAATACGGGAGCGCGCTGACTAGTCGAGAGGAAACCCGATCCTGCCTTTACTTCCCTGAGCTGCCGACGTCCACCGGCCCATAGATACAGGCGGGCACCGATGCCGTCGCGGTTGCTCTGCCGACCCTCCAGCGAGACCGCGAGATAGTTTCCTCGGGCACCGTCGTTGCGCAGCAGGGCAAATCGGCGACCGTTGTTGACGAGGGCAATGTCCAAGTCGCCATCTTGGTCAATGTCCCCAAAGGAGGAACCGCGCACCACGTAGAAGGCGGCGAAAGCCGGACCGCTCTCAGCCGTCACTTCGCGGAAGACGCCCGCGCCCCCATTGCGAAAGAGCTGTGCCTGTTGCGCGTAGGTCACCAATTCGTCGTACTGTTCGATATTGTCGTGGACATGGCCGTTGCCCACGAACAAGTCGGGGAACCCGTCGTTGTCCGAGTCGAAGAATCCCGTGCCAAAACCAAGGTAGTTCAGGCTGAGGTCGCCGAGACCGGCTTTAAAGCTGATTTCGGAGTAAAACGAGCCATCGTTGCGATACAGCCCGTTGTTTTCCAACTGATAGTTGGTGACGAAGAGATCGAGATCGCCGTCTTGGTCTATGTCGCCAGCATCGACGCCCATGCCCGCTTGGCTCGCCCCGTCTGCGCTCAGCGCGGTCCCGGCCAGCAAGCCAGTCTCGGCAAAGGTGCCGTCGCCTTGGTTGACGTAGTGGAAATTGGGCGTCAAGTCGTTGGCCACGTACAGGTCTGGGTCGCCGTCCCCATCGAAGTCACCAGCCACTGCGCCCAACCCATTGCCCTTGTACTCGATACCCGCTTGGCGACTGACCTCGGAGAAAGTACCGTCGCCCTCGTTGCGATAAAGGATGTCGGGAGTAGAAGCAAAGACTCGTGGATCGCAGTAGAAGCGCAGCCCCATATCCTCGCGTCCACACCAAGGCTGCTCCCCTAAGACAAAACGGACGTATTGCGCGGCAAAGAGGTCCAAGTCGCCGTCGAGATCGTAATCGAACGCAACGGCGCTAGTCGTCCATCCCGCGTGGCCGAGACCTGCCTCATCCGTCGCATCGACATAGCCACCCTCTTCGCGTCGGTAGAACTGATCCGGCCCCCACGCCGTCAGATAGAGGTCTGGGTCGCCATCCCCATCGTAGTCGGCCGCGGTCACCCCCATGCCATAGGAGGTGCCGAGTGCACCGGCTGCGCCATCTACCCGTGCAAAGGCGCGCCCGTCATTGCGAAAAAGCTGGTTAAAGGCGGTGCCCCGCCCCCGCTCCATGTCCCCGCTGTTGACCAAGTACAAGTCCCAATCTCCGTCATCATCGCAGTCGAGAAAGGCACTGCCAGCACCATTGGTCTCGGGCAGTCGCTTTTGCGGCGAAGCCCCGTTGTGGTGGACGAAGTCAATGCCTAACTCGCGGGCTACCTCGACGAAGTGGCTCTGCCCATAGCTAGCTGCCGACAGCAGGAGCACGAGGAGCAGGGCACCCACTGCTATCCTCTGAGCAGCGGCTCAATATGGTCCTTGGCGCGCAGCAAACCTTCCTGTTGCAACTCGGGCGTCTGCCAGAAGTAGTGATCTTCGAGTTCCACCGAGAGCACGCCGTCGTAACCCGCGTCTTCGAGCCGGCGTATTACAAAGTTCCAATCCACCTCGCCCTCGCCAGGGATAGTATAGCGCCACCAGCCCTCGCCGCACACGTAAGTCGAACTGTATGCCTCACCCAAGTTGCCGGACTCGTAGAGCTTTTCCGGCATGATTTCGGTATCCTTGAGATGGACGTGCCGCACGCGGTCGCCAAACTCGTGCAAGAGCCGCTGATAGTCGATCTGCAGGCGCACGAAGTGGGAGGGATCGTAGCAGATGCCTAACCGTGGCGACGGGCACGCCGCAAAAATCAAGCGCAGGCTCTCGGGCGAGCAGCCCAGATTGGGGTAGTGGGGCCGTCCACCCGGCCAAGGTTCGATGGCGATATTGACGCCCACCTTCTCGGCGTGGGCCACGACCCTAGGATAAACCTTCGCAAAGATCTCAAAGGTCTCGGCTTTGGACATGCTGGGGTCGTCTGGGCCGAGCACAGTAAAGAGTGTGTGGCCGCCGTGCCGGGCTATCGCGCTCAAGCTCTTCTTGATCTCGCTCAAGCCCTTGCGGCGCTTGGCCGCGTCGCGGGTGAGGACCTGGCCGCCGCCGTCCGAAGAGCCGATAGCCAAGTCTAGTCGCTCGCAGGTACGGGCAATCTGCCGGGTCAAAAGCGGGGTATCGACCGCGCCAAAGCCGTTCTCGGCCAACCACGCGGCATAGGCGTCAAAGCCGATCTGACGGGAAAATGGGGGCATGCGGGTGCCAATTTTCACAACTAACTCCCTTCTCTATGAATGGGGTGGTAAATGACCTGTTGAAATGTCGTGCTTTAGCACTACGGTCGCAATGATTCGTACGGTACCTCAGCATCCTTCACCAAGTTGCAACGGTGGCTTGCCGAAAAAAGAGCGGGGGATCCCTTGGATCTCTCCGCTCTTCGGGTTGAGATGCGCGGCTAGCCGCTTGTTCAGCTACCGAGCTTGTATAGTGTCGTTACTCAAGACGTGGATAGCAAGTCGATAATACGTCGCTGGCCTGCTTTCAAATTGCTATGGAGCTTCTCTAAGTTAATTGAAAATCGCTGCTGACTTGGTCCGGCTCGTTCTAAAAAGCGATTTTGCTTTCAGCGTTCTGTCTCGGCTAGTATCCTTCTGTGAATTTCAAAGACCAAGGACCGTCGCTTATAATGTAGAGCATGTATTCTTTGCCTAGTTTGATCTCGGTTTGGTGATCTTCAACTTGGAACTGCCCATCCTCTTCGAACACGACGCACGAGTGTGTTCCGTTGGTCTATACCAACGGCTTTACCCGAACGCATCGGCGGTGGCTCCACCCCATCGTCACCTTGAAAGGTGACAAACCAGCGCCCACCCGTCTTGCGAGTCAGTATAACGTGTTTCAAGCATCCTTCGGGGACAGGCCGGTGAAGGCGGATGCGCACCCCGCCGACGTGCTGGATGTAGAATCCATCCCCTTTGAGCTGGCACCCGTCGCCATGCCGGTATTCCATCGAGCGGAAC
>JAJEEZ010000295.1:0-3634 GCA_022820705.1 Candidatus Latescibacterota bacterium
TGCCGCAGAAGTTGCGTCTGCGCTCGGCGTTAGACACGCGAAGGTAGAATTGGCACAGTTTGAAGGGGATCGTGGTTCGGCGACAGAATCTTTTGCTCGCGGCGGCAGAGCACTACACCACGGCAACCAAACTGGCCGTCCAAATCCAGACGACGGACTACTATATGATCGGCTGGACACCGCGCTATCTCGTGAGCGATTTGGCCATGGCGATGACCGAAGGCCCCAATGAATACACCGCGAAAGTAGTGCGTGTTAATCCTATGCCAGCGCCATCAAGTCAGCGCGTTTTGATTGAAATGCGGGGCCGTTGGAAGAAGCACGAGCCGATGAGTGGCGAGGATTTCCAGCCTTTGGTCACTGACCGCATCGCGGTTGATCCAAATGTTGACGATCCAGGACGTTATCGAGTCGCCTTGTAATCCGCAGAACATGAAACCGGAGAACAACCACTTCCTCTGCGTGCGCGAGTTGTGGGTGCGCGGTGACCTCTACCGCCAAATCTACAAGACCTTCGCCGGCTGCGACGAGACCGGCTTACCCGCAGACGATTATTCGGAAGCCGAAGTCGGAACTAAGACGGACGACGTATTCCGGCACGTGTTCCGCGTCTATCCAACAGTGCCGTCGCCGCATTACGAAAACGCGGCGTGAATTAGCCCCTCTGACTCTCCAAAACTCAGTCCAACGCAACAATGTAACGGCACAGCGTTTTCCCGCGCTCTGAAAGGCCGTCGTACAGGGCGCGGGGCATTTCTCCATCTCCGTGGGGTCGGCGAAACCAGGGCGCGTAATAGCCGACGCTCGTCATAATGCGCACATCTTCGGAGGTGTTGGGTGTGCCGCCGTGCCAGCAGCGCACGTCTCGGATGAGGGCCGAGCGGGCCGGCGCACAGGCGATAGAATTTTTCATATAGGCGGGTTCGTCTTCGAGGCTGGGGACGGGATGGCGCGAGCGGTGGGTGCCGCGGATGAAGCGCGTGGCCCCGTTTTCTGCACTAAAATCAATCATGGGAAAGTTGACCACGACAAAGGGCGTGGGCAGGTCCATGATGGTGACGCGCTGTTCGGGATCGCCAATCACGTCGGCCATGTCGCGGTGCAGAGGCTGGATTTTTGCGCCGGGCAGGGAGTAATCGCCGCCGCCACCGCTGCACGTAAACTGGTCGCTGGCAAAAATGGCTTCGACAATCGGCAAAATGGTCGGCTAGTCCACGAGCATGGCCCATTCGGGATGGTGGATCTGAGAACCAAAGGAATAGCGCGCAAAGCCCCGGTTGGCTTTATCGAGCGGGATGGCGGCGGTCTGCTCGGCAACGACGCGGTGCGCACCTTCCGTGAGATAGGCAAATTGTTCGTCAGTCAGGGCGTCGGTGACAACGGCAAAACCGTCGCGGTGAAAGAGGGCGGCAGCGCGGTCGATGGCGTCTGGGGCAATAGGTTCGAGGGCGAGCATGGTATCTCCAGTGTTGTGGGGCGGGTGTAAATATGCTATTTAGCTCTGTGTATTGCGAACCGCTGTTATTCTACCAAGGGAGAAAGAAATGGGAAATCGTCCGCAAGTACTCATCGCCTGTAGCGAGCGGGTGCGCCATGGCTACCTGCCGCCAGAGGAGTTGACGCGCCTAGAGCAGGTTGCCGATTGGGCGTGGTTTGCCTGCGAGGGCGGCAACATTTACCAGGCCAGCGAAGACGCCGAGGCCATTGCGCAGTTGGCACAGGAATTGGCTGGAGTAGATGCGCTGGTCGTCTGCCACGGTGCGCCGAGGGTTAATGCAGCGGTCTTGGAAGCCGCTCCCCGGCTGCGCTTTATCGGCGAACTGGAAGGCGACCGCTTTGCCACGCGCATTGACTTGGACGCGGCGTGGGCGCGGGGCATCCGCACGGTCGATACGACGAATGGCTCGTCCTATCCGGTGGCCGAGTGGGCCTTGGCGCTGACGCTGATTGCCATGCGCAATGCCGGTGCGCTCTTCCGCCGCATCCTCGCTAGGAATACTCAGGACCGGTCCACCATGCAGCCGATGGCCGGGATGCTCACGGGCAAGCGGGTGGGGTTGATCGGCGGTGGCCACATGGGGCGGCGGCTGATGAAGCTGTTGCGGCCCTTTGAGGTCGAGTTGTGGGTGTATGATCCGTACTTGCCGCAGGAGTTGTCCGAGGCGTTGGGTTTTGTGCTCACGTCGCTGGACAATGTGATGTCGCAGTGCGATGCGATTGTCTGCGTCGCACCGCTGACGCCGCAGACCCAAGGCATGATTGGCCAGCGCGAGTTGGAGCTCATTCCGTCGGGAGCGGTCTTGGTGAACGTGTCGCGCGGGCCGATCTTCGACTCTGCGGCCCTGATCGAGCGCCTCAAACGCGGCGACATTGCTGGGGGCTTTGATGTCTTCGACCCGGAGCCGATCCCGGCCGACAGCGAGATTATCGACCTGCCCAACGTGTTTTTGACCCCGCACTTTTCCGGGCGCGTGGGCGACGAATACCCGCATTTCTTCCGCCTCATGGTCGATGAATTAGAGCGCTTTTTCGCGGGCCATCAGACCTACTTTGACCTGACGCCGCGCGCGCAGGCGAATCGGCGCGGGGATCAGCCGGACTAGGAGATTATATGGGACATCCCAACGTACTCTACATCTTTACCGATCAGCAGCGGGTGGATACGCTGCGCTGCTATGGCAACGAGCAGATTGAGACTCCGGCCCTCGACGGGCTGGCCGATGACGGCTTTGTCTTTGAAAACGCCTATGTGAGCCAGCCAGTGTGCAGCCCGGCGCGGGCCACCATGCTGACCGGGCTGTGGCCGCATACCGCTGGCGTGCCCGCGTGCAATGTGCCGCTGTGCGCCGAGGTGCCGACGTTTGCCGAGTTGCTGCCGCCGGAATACCAGACGGCTTTTATGGGCAAATGGCACTTGGGGGATGAGATTTTCCCCCAGCACGGGTTTGAAACGTGGGTCGGCAGCGAAGACTCGTACCGGCGTTGCTATTCTGAGCAGGAGCGGCTGGACGTGCTTAGCCCGTATCACCATTTCTTGGTCGAGCAGGGGTTTGCGCCCGATGCGGAAAACCTCGGTCAGCGCGTATTCTCGCGCCACGCCGAGGCGTCCATGCCGGAGGAATATACGAAGGCGGCGTTTTTGGGCGATCAGGCCGCAGAGTACATCCGTCAGAGCGGCGATGCGCCGTTTGCGCTGTGCGTTAGCTATCTGGAGCCGCATCCGCCGCACACTGGGCCGCTCAACGAGTATTACGACCCGGAGATCCTGCCAACTGGGCCGAGCTTTAGGCAGCTTCCTCCGGACGACGCGCCCTTGATCGTGCGGCTGATGGCGGCCTTTTACTCAGCTTCGGAAAACTACGGGTTGGACTTGCAGACCGAGGCTGGCTGGCGCGGGCTAATGGCCCGCTATTGGGGCAATGTGACGCTGGTGGATCGCTCGGTGGCCAAGATCCTCCAGGCTTTGGACGAGAGCGGCAAGGCCGACGATACCATTGTGATTTTCACGTCGGATCACGGCGAACTCATGGGCGATCACGGGATTTTGGGCAAGACCCTGATGTACGAGGAGTCGATTAAGGTGCCGCTGCTGCTGCGTGCGCCTATGTTGGATGCGCCGCCAAGGAGAATCGGC
>JAJEEZ010000211.1:0-14037 GCA_022820705.1 Candidatus Latescibacterota bacterium
CAGCCGGGCTATTCGTCAATCGGGCGCTTGTTCGCCATCGGCTATATCAAGGGGCTGCGCGAAGCCGTGTACGCAAGTTAAATAGCCGTCAAAAATAGGTAGGCGGTAAAGCTATGTTCCTGTCATTCTGAGCGTAGCGGAGTCGAAGAATCTCCCACCAGCGAGGCTGGATAGGTAGGTTCAATGCTATGTGCGATCGTTTAGCGGCAAAAATCCGCCTGTACTTGTCGATACTGGGCGCACTCCTGCTCGCCGCCCAAGCCCTCGGAGCCGAGGAACTGCGCCTCGGCGGGCCGGGCGGCTGGAGCGAGTGGACGCTGCCCGGCGACGCGGTCGATGTCGCCGACGGCGTGCTCAAACCCGCGTTCGTGCGCCAGAATATCGACGCGGTGCAAAACGCCGCTACTTTTGGCGGCGGCATCCGCGATGCGGGTACAGCGCTGAATCGTGCAGCCCTGCTGATAGACGGAGACATGGAGACGGCCTGGGCACCTGCCGCAGAAGCCCCGTTGGAGGACTGGTGGATAGAGGTCGATCTAGGCCGGGTGGTCTCGGCGCGCACAATACGGCTGCATTTTGCCGAGGGCGGCGCGCCGCTCGAATTCTTCAAGGTTTTCACTTCCGACGGCGAGCCTTTCTTCACCAACGCTGGCGTGGCCATTGAGGGCACCCTACGCTACAACAAGCGCCGCCTGTACAGCTTTAACCAAGATCGGGTCATCGAGATCGACTTTGGCCTCAAGCCCCTCAAGCACATTCGCATCCAAGCCGACAAGAAGACGCTTGGTACCCAGCTCAGTGAGTTGTCGGTAGAGAGCGTGGGCGACAATCTGTCCCTAGGTGCGCGAGAACGCGGCGGTCAGATCGATGTGCATAGCCTAGTCGGCTCCGGCCGGGATGAGCGCCATGAGAACCCCTTGATCAGCCGCAACCTAATTGACGGGGACATTACCTCGTACTGGGGTCGCAAGGAGGGACGCGGGGTGACGCCGGTGGGGCTCTTCGTCCTCGACTTGGGCGTGCTCTTTTGGGTCGATCGAGTGCGGTTGTTGGGGGATTTCACCGGGCTGCCGACGACCGGCGAGAGAGCCCGCACCCGCTTTGGATCCATCAATTACCTGTGGTACAAGATGTCGGGGTCGGATGGATCGCTGGCCCCGGACGGCTCACTGTGCTGGGTCTCGTTGGGGGAACTGCCCGAATCGCTGCGCAATCGCCGCGATATAGTCCACTTTGAGGAGCGCTTTCCCTCGACTAAGTTGCGCTACGTCCGACTCCTCTTTGGCATGACCTCTGGCGCGCTCTCGGGCACGACCGCGGAGTTTCAAGTCTTTGGCGAAGGATTTCCCGCCGCCTTGACAGCGCTCTCGCCAATTTTCGACTTGGGCGGGAAAAAGACGATCTCGGCGCTCGATTGGCAATCCCAAGTGCCGCTCAATACTCGTCTAGAGATTCGCAGCCGCACCGGCAATTTGCTCGACGAAGAGTACTCTTTCTACGACAAAAACGGCAAAGAAGTCACCGCAAGGAAATACGACAAGCTCATTCCCTCTTTTCGCGGACGGATCGACACGGTGCGCACAATAGGCTCGGACTGGAGCAACTGGAGTCCGGTTTACGAGGTTTCTGGCCAGGGGTTTTTGTCGCCGGGACCGCGACAGTTCGCCCAAATCGAGGTGCAGCTTTTGAGCGAAGATCCGTTTAGCGCCCCAGCACTGGAAACGCTGACCCTGCACTTCCACCCGCCGCTGGTGCAACAGACGCAGGCGGAAATCTACCCGGCCGAGGTCGAGCCGGGCGCGCCGCAAAACTTCACCTATTTCCTTCGCACAACCGCAACTTCGGCCAACCGAGGATTCGACCAAATCCTGCTGAGTTCATCAGCCGCCGTGCGCTTCAGGGCCTTGCGCATCAACGGGGAAGAAGCCTCCGTCCAAATCGAGGAGCGGGACGACGGGATCCTGCTCGTCCTCGACCGCACCGTGCGGCGCTCGGGGCTTTTGGAGATCGATTTCGAGAGTACGCTCTACCTCAACCAGACTCGTTTTGACGCGTTGCTCTTCAACAGCAATATAGAGGGTCAGGTGCAACAAGTCGATGCGGGAAATGCCAGTGCGGACGTAGCGAGCGAGACAGTGTCCGTAGCCTTGCCCGCGGACCCCGGTTTGCTCGAAGACCTGACGATTTCAACCCAAGTGCTAACGCCTAACGGCGACGGCGTTGGCGACCGACTCGTCCTCGAATTCAATCTGCTCAAAGTGCTGGATCCGCGCACCGTGCGAGTAGCCATTTTCGACCTGACCGGGCGTCGAGTGCATCTCTTGAGTGAAGCGGAGCAAGTGGCCGGACGAGTGGCCTTAGAATGGGACGGACGCGACCACGCTGGTGGTCTAGTCGCACCGGGGAACTACGTCCTGCGCGTCGAGGTCAGCGGCGACGCACGTACCGACCAAGTCAGCCGAATCGTTTCCGTGGCCTACTAAATCCCATTCACCCCGACTAATTCCTGATTGCTGTTCCGCAGCGTTTGTCATGTCGGCACCCGTAGGGGGCGGTTTCAAACCGCCCCCACCCAATCCGCATCGCGTATAAGACTGGATTCCCGCTTGCGCGGGAATGACACCAGGCGGGGCGGTAGGAAACCGCAGATAACGATAGCGGCGTAACAGCAGTTCCTAATTGACGGCACTTACCTCCATAAAAAATCACCGATGGACTGACGGCTTTAGCCGTTCAGGGGGATAGGTGTGGCCTGAGCGCCGGGGCCTTGCGTCCCTTGAGCGAAGGCCAACAATAAGCCTTTCCTTATGCTCAGGTAATGGTTGTATTTGGTATATGGTTGTATTTGGTATTATGAAACGGGTTATTCAAATCAAGCTCCTTCCCACGCCGGAGCAGGCCGACGCGCTCGAAGAAACGATGCGTCGCTTCAATGCCGCCTGTAACTGGGTAGCTGAACAGGCGTTTGAGCGTCAGCTTGCCAATCGGTATGCGCTGCATAAGCTCTTTTACTACGAGGTACGCGAGACGTTTGATCTGCCAGCGGATATTGCAATCCAGACGTTTGCTCAGGTTGCCTCCTGCTACAAGCACGACAAGAGTACGCAGGTGTCGTTTCGTCCGCTGGCGGCTATTCCCTATCGCAAGGGAGCCTTTCGCTACAAAGGGCTTGAGACCTTGAACATCAAGACCGCGGATGGCGTTCGCCACGACATCCCGATGGTGATGGGGGACTACCAAGCGGCACAGTTTGGCAACGTCCGGCTGTTTGCTGAACTGGTACGGCGTAAGGATGGTCCGTTCTTTCTCATGGCGACCGTAGAGCATGAACCCGAGCCGCCGTGTGATACTGATGATTTTCTTGGCGTCGATCTCGGTATCGTCAACTTGGCTACGGACTCGGATGGCGAACAGCACACGGGCGAGGACGTAGAGCAGGTGCGCGTCAAGAACCAGACCCATAAGCAAGCCCTGCAATCGGCGGCGGATCTTGCCAAGAACCACCGACGCCGCAAGCGCATCCGTAAGAAGCTCAAACGCATCGGCGACCGTGAGGCACGGTTTCGTCGTAACACCAATCACACGCTTTCCAAGCGACTCGTTGCGAAGGCCAAAGGCACCGGGCGCGGCATCGCCCTTGAGGATTTGAAGGGCATACGCGACCGGATACGGTTTCGCAAGCCGCAACGCAACCGCATAGGGTCTTGGGGATTTGACCAACTGAGGCAGTTTATAGCCTACAAAGCGGAGCAAGCAGGCGTCCTGCTCCAACTCGTCGATCCCAAGCATACCTCTCAGATGTGTTCTCAGTGCAAACATCTCGAGCGCGGGAATCGCTCCTCTCAATCCGAATTTCGTTGTAAGCAGTGTGGGTACTCTGCTCACGCTGATCACAACGCCGCCCGGAATATCCGGGCAAGGGCGTCCGTCAATGCGCCTAAAGTTTCACCGGCCCCCGCTCTGGCGGCTGGGTAGGTAGGGACAAGCTGACTGATTTAGACGTCAGTGGTTGACCACCCCCAACCCTTCCTCCAGTTCCTCGACGCTAGCAAAAGCCACCAAAGTGCAATGCACCCCCTCGGTCGCCAGCACCCACTGTATCGCCCGCTCAGTGCGCGGCACCAGCTCACCCGGCTCGGCTAGCTCGCGCCAAGGGCCCGAGACAATCGGATAGACCAGCGGCAACTCTCCGCGAATGCCTTCCCCCCTCGGCGATAGCTCCTCGACCTTCGACTCGTCCACGGCCGCCCAGTCGGTCTGCGCCTTGTCAGCCCAACTAAGCCACTGGCCGCCCAGGGCCTTCATAATTAGCACGCCCTTCCCAGCCCGCGCCGACGCCGCAATGCCCGGAGCCTGCCAGCGACAGACGTAGTTGTAGATGACCAAATCGGCGTCCGCCTCGGGCTCGGGCCCGCGCTCAGCGTAGGCTTGTTGATCGGCCAGCATGTGCCGAATCAAGCACAGGGCGCGCACTTTGCCTTTGGCCTTGCACTCGGCGATGCGCTCGGCCAAGCCTTCGTTTTGCAGATAGGCATAGTGGTGTACCCGCAAAATATCGATGGTCTCGCGGCGCACATTGGCGAGGTGTTTGTCGATAGTCCCCTCCACCTCAGCGGCTGCCGGCGCACCCACCTTGAGCGAGAAGAAGCGGTCGTCTCGCGGGCCTTTCAACTCGTCCGGGATGTAGACCTCGTCTCCATAACCCATGTCGAAAAGGTTGACGCCCAACTCGGCGGCCCGCAGGTAAATCCGACGTTTCTCCTCGGGCGGCGGATGGCCGTTGACGCCCTCGTAGCGGGCCAACAGCCCACCCAAGCCGATGGTACTCAACTCCATATCCATCTGTCCAAAGCGGCGATATTCCACAATAACCCTCCTTGCGTCGTTAAGAAGCGCTTACAGCTTGCTGTGCCCAATATGGCGCGTTAGCTCGCCGGACAAGATCAAAAAACCGCGCCGTCGAACACCTATCGGATGGGCATTATATACTTGGCTACAATATCTATATGTTCCTACGACCCAATATTTGTACATCGTCCCGAAGATGATCTGTTGGCGTTACGATGGGTTGAGCTTCTATCTGTTCTGGGGAGACGTTGGCAAATACAGCCCACGTCAAGTTCGGCTCCGTCTCAGCCTTGTAGTTCAAGTAATGCTCTAACGGTATGCGTGTCGTAACTCCACCTTGGGACCTCTTCCATATCTCCTTAACTAGCTCCCCAAAAGGAGATTCCGCTCTCGCTGGATGTATTATATGGGGAAGCACGTTCTTGGCTCGTGTCGGGATGTAAGGCGTCGAATCTGCACAGTTATGCTCCTTCTGTGGAATTGTTTGAGGAACCAACAACGTACCGTCGAGAAATGCAACTATATCTGGGCACAATACATCGTCGTTCATTTCACTTATGTTCTGGGCGTAATGCCCCAACAATGTTGCTTTCGGGCCAGACTTGTGTGTCTTCGATGGGTCAGGCAGAGTTACAGCGATAGTAGATTTTTCCGCTAAGACGAATCCGAAAATATCGCCCTTATTGGTGCGGTCTCGATAAAAACCTAATGCGGTCGTAGACCCGGGACCGCAGTACATTCTGCCCACAGAGAGGCCATCTTCCATCTCTTCAAAATCCCTGTGCAGCTCCTTCACTGAGCGAATTTTCTGGAAAGCGTCAACGAGTTCACTCTTACCAATGGCACTCTTGACTTCGCCCACGGCCATCACGCCTTCACATGGATAGTACGTAGTTTCAGGGCTGTTATTGATACAGAACACCGGGCACAAGTCCCTTTCGTAGAGAACAACATCCATCTGCCGACTAGTGCCGCCTTTGGTGTCGATCACGCAACCCGAACCGACGCCAATCCCTCGCGGCAGAATCTGTTCGAGCCTATCTCTGACGGGCTGCTCCATTGCGTCCCCGACGAGTTCGGGAGTGGTCGCTTCGCGGGCGTCTCCGAACGCCCTGACCAAGTCGCACCCAATCCGCCTGATGAAATCGGCTGAATCAAAAGCAGGTTGCATCTATAGACCTTACTCCATGCACTTTGAGGATATTGTAGCCAAGTATATAATTCCCTATCGGATACCCGGCGCACTTCTCATTTATTGGTTACTTCTCATTTAGCGGCTCTTCATTAGCAAGATGCAATAATGGTGCAATGACCTCTCGCTTCCATAGGCGATGGATCCCTTCTTCTAGTTTTTCTTTTAGGTCTGTCTCTTGTCTAAACCAAACCCCAAGGTGCGTTGCGACGCGGGAATTGAAACCTGGCCCTTTACCCCATTCATCTATACAATCCTTCCAGACTGATGCTTGCACAAGATGCTTCCGATATACTTCAATACCCCAATGTTGAACAGCGCTAAGAAATTCCCTTTTAGATTCAGCGGCACTTGCGGCAATCTGATCAATTGAACGTGCTGCCAACGCCAGATCGGGATCTGCCTTCAGTGCTTTGAGGTGATCTTCTAGGCTATTAAACCAGCGTTCGCTCCGCAGGTAAGCATCTTGTGCTGCGCCGACACCAATGAAATGGATGATATTCAATCCAGTATATTCACCACCTCGGCGTGTCGATGCCCACAGCATTGACGCATAGCGTACAGCCTTGACTCTTTCGATAGCTGCTTCATAGGGCAGTTTTTCGCGTTCTCCTAGGTCTTTATTACCTACAAAAAAGCTGTTCAGCCGCTTGGCTACCTCCTCAATTGCCGCATTGATGGCCTGTTCTTCATGATTCTTGATTATGTCCTGTACAGCCTTACCTAGATCAGATAGACTCTCCGCGACCGTCTTCCTCATCCGGTGAAGCTGACAAAGTAGCTGAGATCGTGTTTGCTCGGGAGAGTCTGTCTCAACATTGTAGAAGATTATTGGAATCCCAGAGAGACCCCTATCTTCTATATCCATATCTACCTGCATTTCCTTTAACTCATATCCCTCGTCATCGGACAGGGCTTGCTCTCCCGCGTCGTTTTTCACCTCAAGTGCCTCCCCAGCACGAGGAAGTGCAAGTATAGAAACCTTCCCTGTATCTACGGGTTCGGCAAAGGTCTCTTGCATATGCTTGAGTAGTGATTGTGCGGTTGCTCCAGGTGCATCGTTAAAGCGCGAGCAGAGTACCACGGCTGTTCTAGGATCCTTTAGACGACGATCAAGGTCTTCTCGAATTGATACATCGTCGACTCCCTTGGTATCAATCACCGTAATTTCCAATTCTCCGAAATTTTTCCCAAAGTTTGGTATGAGCAGATCAATACTTTTTGGAAGAGATACATCTTCCAATCGACCGTTATTGACAGCCTTGAAAGTCTCTGTGATCCATTCTATCGGATCCTTTTGAGTTGACTTATCATACCACAACTCCCTTTGAGTCCGGTTTTCTAACGCTATACATTTGAGAAGACGAGCTCTAAACTCGTCTTCGTTAGAGCACGTATCTATAAGGTCGTGGATGGGATCATGGTAGACCCGTTTCCCTTCGATGATCTTACTCGACCGGAGGAGGCCGGACATATTGCGTATTGCACGTTCCAGCTCTCGACTAACCATACCCCTTTCTTCGCCTTGGTGATTGCCGGAGTAGGTTGACCACTTGGCGGTACAAAAATCCGCTACAATATGAAGTAGTTCGTTGTTGCTCATCGGCAATAAAGAAAGGCCAAATTCAGGACCAGTCTTCACGTGAACTTCGCAGATGGTCGTTCTGCCTGCACCGGTTTCTAGGATCGGTCGGTCGGTCGGTCGGGCCTTTACTGATGGCGATAACAATAGGTCAAAAACGAAGCTGATTGCAGTGGATTTGCCGACTCCTATATCACCTATAAAGGCAACATTGTGATCTAAAAGACCAAGGAAGTGGGCCTTACTTAACAACGATCTCTTATGCCCCTCGATTAGTCGGCGAAGTGGCCAAGGGTGTTCACTATCACTTAGAAATTCGTCGATTCCTTCAAGAATATCTTCAGTGATTTCGAGAGACGCACGTTCAGGATTCCAGAACGAGGGCGGCTTAATATGCTTCCACTCTCGGGCTATGTATTCTTTATACGCTTGGGCCTCTGTCGAGCCGAGGGCTGCAAGTGCATCTAGTACGCGGTCTCTATCGGTGGGGGTTAGTATCTCACCCTTTTCAATGCGAGACACTCGGCTCTGGTCTATCCCCGATTCTGCTGCGACTTGGGCTTGAGTGACATCTGCTTCTATGCGTAGACGCGCAATTGCGGCGGCATGATAAAAAAAAGACATAATTAGGAGCCTCCTTAGCTGTTTAATGAATATTTGCTGCATATATGCTATCGACAATTTTCATATTATAAAACATAATTGAGATAACGTCAAGACATAAAAGAAGGAGGTTTCCTTCTCCGCCGTTTGTTCGCCTTGAGGCGAGACTACTTATTCATAGGCCATTTCTGTGTGTTTTAGGCGTATTTCTACTATCTTTAAACACATAAGTCTTTAATTTATTGTAATTTACGAATTTTATAACCAGCGTATTTAATTCTTCGTTTATCAGCGGCTTATAAAAACTTTCCGAAGTATTATCTAGAAAACTGAGAGCAGCAGTATTTAAATGGATTGACAGATCCTCGGACGAGGCTCTGATTCTTATGAAATCCCAGCGCACTTTATAGCGAAAACCCTGCACGGCATTGAAGTAGCTGAAAAGACTGCTTCAATACTCTATGTAGCGCTCGGTCCAACATATTCAACGGTCCCCAAGGACCGGAACCGCATATCATCAAGGGAGAATGCAGTGACCGCCAAAGTCCTCATCATCGTCGGCGATGCCACCGAAACCGTCGATACGCTCTATCCCTACCTGCGCGTCCAAGAAGAGGGATTCGCGCCCGTGGTGGCCGGGCCGGAAGCCCGCCGCTATAACATGGTCCTGCACGAGGTTCCGGCCGAAGGTTGGGACATCACCCGCGAATTCGAGGGCTATACCATCCAAGCGGACATCGCCTTCCGCCACGTCGTGCCAGAAGAATACGTCGGAATCTTTTTCTCCGGAGGGCGCGCCCCCGAATACATCCGCGACGACCCGGACCTAATTCGCATAACCCGCTACTTTTTTGACCATGACAAGCCCATAGGCTGCGTCTGCCATGGAGTCGAAATCCCCGCCCGCGCCGGTTGCGTCCAAGGGCGGCGCATGGCCACTGTGCCCAAGTGCCAATTCGACCTCGAAGTCTGCGGCGGCACCTTTATCGACGCGCCCTGCGTCGTTGATGGCAACCTCATCAGCGGCCGCACTTGGCACGACCACGGGCACTACATGAAACACTGGATCAACTTGCTCATCGCCGAGCGCGAGCGCATGGGCGCACAACAGGAGGCCGTCACCGCGTGAAACTTTACTACAGCACCTATGGCATGAAGCAACTCGACGTCTTCGAAGCCCTGCCGCGCCTTGCCGACATGGGCTACGAGGGCATGGAAATCGCCGTCACCCCTGGCTGGCCGACCGAGCCAGCCAACATGGACGCGGCCTCCCGCAAAAGACTCGCCGACCTCTTCCGCCAACTCGGCTTCCCCTCACCGGTGCTAATGGCCCTGCTCTCGCCCTGCGTCGAAGGCGAGGGCCGCGCCGCCGCACTCGCGCAGTTCAGAGCGACCTTTGAACTGAGCCGCGCGCTCCGGCTCGACGACCGCCCAATGGTCGTCAGCACCACTCTCGGCGGCAAACCCGCCTGGGAGACCGGCAAAGAGCGCATCGTCGAGCTGGTACTCGAACTGGGCGACATGGCCGCCGAATACGACGTCATCGTCGCCATCGAGCCACATGCTGGCGACGACTTTGAGACGCCGGAAAAGGCCGCTTGGCTCATGCAGCAAACCAATCACCCGCACCTCGGCCTCAACTTCGACTACAGCCACTTCTGGGTGGAGGGCATCGACTTGCAGCACTCGATTGACCTCAATCTCCAGTACTCAGTCCACAATCACATCAAGGACGGCTATCTCGACGAGGAGGGGCGGGTCCGCTATCTCCTGCCCGGCAGCGGCAAGCTGGACATGAAGGCTTACTACAAGGCCATACAAGACGCTGGCTGGGACCAGTATATCTGCCCAGAAGTCACTGGCCAGATCTGGAACGCAACTGGGTACGACGCCTGGAGTACAGCGCAGTTTTGCTACGACGTGCTGGCTGCGGCGCGGCGGGCATCGAGCTAGGAGCTACGGGAAGGAAATCATGATCCGAATATTGTCATTTGTCCTAGTTGCGATAGGGCTGCTCGGCGGAGTAGAAAAAGCAGACGCCGCCGCAAGGGATGTAGTAGATCGAGAGACGCTGAAGAATTTCGTGCTGGAAGCGAAGAGTCTGCTGGAGTCTGCGCAAGACGAGGCGGAACGGACGGCCATTTTGGAGACCTTCAGGACCGACGAAGAATGGCGACATGGGCCGATTTATATCTTCATCGTCGATTTTGAGGGCACCAACTTCTTTCACGCGACCATCCCCTCGCACGAAGGCACCAATAATATCGACCAAGAAGACAGCAATGGCGTTAAGATCGTACATCAGGCTGTCGCGGCGGCACAAGCCGGAGGCGGCTTTGTGGAATACCTCTGGGATAGCCCAGCGATCGAAGGCGAAGACGAGTCCCCCAAGGTAAGCTACGTGGCTCCCATCGAGCTTGATGGTGCATCCTATTACATTGGCGCTGGATTGTATCCTACTGCAGAGCAGACGAATGTCGCGCCCATTTCGTGGGGTAGCTTGAAAGAGCAGGTGTAAACCTTGACGCCCCGCGAGGCGAAGGCCATCTCTTGTTGGTGGTGGATCCCCGGTCCGGTCGATACTCCCCATAATATTTTTAGTACCTAATAATCGTTTTGACCTCATAGCCTAGCATAGCGATGTGACGGCCTCCTAGCTTATTTAGCACTCCTTGCGCGAGTTTATCGAACATCGTATACAGATGGTCAAGCACGCGAACTGAGAGGACGAAGGGGTCCATGACGCAGAGCGCACTACAACAGGCAACTCAAGCCTCCTTCCTCGGCATGTGCCCGGTCGAGGATGCGCTGACCAAGCTGGCGCAAGCCGGAGTCGCGGAACGCGGCGCAATCTTTACAAAGCGCGAGGTAGTCGAGTTCATCCTCGATCTTGTCAACTATACCGCAGACCGGCCTTTGCACAAAATTCGCCTGCTGGAGCCTTCTTTTGGCGGTGGCGACTTCCTTCTTATTGCGATTGAGCGCTTGTTCAAGGTGTGGAGCAAGCGAGAGGGTAAAGGCGACCCAGGAGAAATGCTGGCTAATGCCATTCGGGCGGTCGAGTTGCACGACGATACATTTCAGGCAACGCGCGAGAAGGTCATCGCCGCGCTCAAGGCAGAAGGGATTGAAACAAAGCCGGCCACCACTCTTGCCAATACTTGGCTCATCAAGGGCGATTTTCTCCTCACGCCGCTGCCGTTTGCGTTTGATTGCGTAGTTGGCAATCCACCTTACGTGCGGCAAGAACTGATTCCCGCTGCACTTCTTGCCGAATACCGCACTCGCTATACGACCATATTTGACCGCGCCGACCTTTACATCCCATTTATCGAACGTTCGCTCAACCTACTGGAGCCGAGCGGTACGCTTGGATTTATCTGCGCCGACCGCTGGATGAAAAACCGTTATGGAGGGCCGCTGCGCAAACTAACTGCTGATAAATTTCATTTGAAAATGTATGTCGATATGGTCGATACACCGGCCTTCCACGCAGACGTTATTGCCTATCCGGCTATTACTATTATCGCCAATGAAAAGCCGGGCAAAACTCGCGTCGCGCATCGTCCTGAGATTAAGTCGGCAGCGCTCAAGGCTTTAAGCAAGACCCTGCTCTCCAAAGAAACGCCCACTTCAGGGAGTGGGGTCAAGGAAATGACCGGAGTTGCGGCGGGAGCCGAACCTTGGATATTGGCGTCGTCAGACCAACTGGCCCTTGTCCGGCGACTAGAGCGAGATTTTCCGCTAATCGAAGAGGTAGGGTGTAAGATCGGCATCGGTGTCGCTACCGGTGCCGATCAAGCCTTTATCGGTCCCTATGACGAACTGGATGTAGAGCCGGATCGCAAACTACCGCTGGCGATGACTCGCGATATTATCACAGGTACCGTCAAATGGCGCGGCCTTGGCGTCGTCAATCCGTTTGCCGATGAGGGGGGGCTTGTTGACCTAGCAAAATTCCCCAAACTCAAAACCTATCTGGAAGCCCGCAAGCACCAGATAGCAAAACGGCATGTTGCAAAGAAAGCACCTGCTAACTGGTATCGCACGATTGATCGCATCTATCCATCCCTTGCCAGTAAGCCGAAACTGCTAATCCCTGATATCAAGGGCCAAGCCCATATCGTCTATGAATGCGGCAAGCTTTACCCGCACCACAATCTCTACTTTATCACGAGCGACGAATGGGATTTGTACGCGCTGCAAGCCGTACTGCTATCGGGTATCGCCCGCCTGTTTGTCTCGATCTATTCGACCCGGATGCGCGGCGGGTACTTGCGATTTCAGGCGCAATATCTACGCCGTATCCGCTTGCCTTACTGGCAGGACGCGGATGAAACGCTCAAAAATGCTCTGAGGGAAGCTGCTAATCGCCGCGACATTGACGCCTGCAACGCGGCTGTATTCGAGTTCTATGGATTATCAAAGGACGAACGGGCTGCGCTCGGTGGCAATGGTGAATAAGAAAGAATTTTGATGGCGATTGATCTGGCGAATTACGAACAAAAAGCGCGTGAAGCTGTCAAGACATTTTGGGAGAGTCGCGGACAGGCGCGGCAAAAACAGGTCGACGCTGGCAAGGCAGACCAAGGCGAGCGCGCCGGCGTTACTGCCGGAAAAAACATGGACGGGTTTTTAGCCTTGGTAGTGGATATCGTCAGGGCCAATGGACTTGAAAATGCCGAGATTCATCAAGAGCGCCGCGTACTCACGCTGCCGGGGTATTTTCGTCCGACAAAGCTCTGGGATCTATTGGTAATGAATGAAGGCCGCCTAATCGCAGCTATTGAGTTCAAAAGCCAAGTCGGGCCGTCCTTTGGTAACAATGCCAACAACCGGGCAGAGGAAGCCATCGGCACGGCGCACGATTTTTGGACCGCCTACCGCGAGGGAGCTTTTGGCGAACAGCCACGGCCTTTTGCCGGATGGATGATACTTCTTGAAGATGCGCCCGAGTCCCGTGCGCCGGTTGCGGATGCGACACCGCATTATTCAGTGTTCAAGGAATTTGAAAATGCATCCTACGCGGATCGCTACAACATTTTGTGCCGTAAGCTAATGCAGGAACAGCTCTACACGGCAGCATCGATCATTGTTTCGCCGCGTTCAGCCATTGATACCGGCGAATATTCCGAGATGAGCAATATGACCGGTCTAAGAACATTCCTAAGCGAGTTGGCTGGACACGTAGCGGCAGAGGCAGCGAGGCGTTGAGGACCTATTGCCTATGCACATCGACCGGGACCGCTAGGCTGTCATTACTGTTGGTACTTAGCGGCTCTACTACTCGTCGCGGATCTCGACCTCGCTGCCCTTCTCAAACGCCTGCGCCTTAAACTCAGCCAACGCCTTGTCGAGCAGGGCCTGCGCTTCCTCAGCCTCCTTGCCCCAAACGACAATATCCACTGGCAGTCGCTGACCATCGGCCGTGCGCTCCCTCAACGCGACGAAGGCCTTGAGATAGGTATTGGGATATTGGCTCATCACGCTGTGTAGGATTGGGCCGCACTGCGATTCGGGCAGGTTGACGGCCACCCGTAGCGAAAGCCGCACATCGTCGTATATCCCGGCCAAGGCATCCTCTACCGACTGGCGGAACAGCGCCTCGACCTCGCGCGGTGGCCCGGGCAGGCTGTAAATCGTGGTCTCGCCGACCCTCGACTCCACGCAGGGAGCCACGCCCGCCGGGTTGGGATGGGCCACGGAACCTTCCGGTTTAGTCGCCATCTTAATCAGCCCTTCGCTGACGTCAGCGCGCTTTTCAATACCGCGGCTTTCCATATAGCGCTCGACCAAGGTTTCATCGACTTCC
>JAJEEZ010000118.1:0-12483 GCA_022820705.1 Candidatus Latescibacterota bacterium
CATGCTGGCCGGGGGGCCGTTTGGGCAACTGGTGTGGAACCAGTACCTCGTGCAGTCGCAATGCGGCTGGTGTGGGCCGCGGTCGCGCTATTACAAGGTGAAATGGGAGGTGGATACCGACCGTGACGGCTAACGATCTAACTAGCTATCTCGACCTGATGCAGCCCCCGACGCGCTTCCGCGAGGGCTTTACCATGCGGACTGTGGCTGGGGCGTTCTTCGTCGGCTTTATCATGATGCCCGGTGCCATTTACATGGGCCTTATTGCCGGTGCATCGCTCGGCGCGGCTGCCGAGTGGGTGACTATCATCCTGTTTTCCGAGTTGGCGCGGCGGTCCTTTTCCGCGCTGACGCGCCAAGAAATTTACCTGATCTACTACATTGCCGGTGGTTTGGCTGGCGTCATTGGCGGCACCATGCTGGCCGGGGGGCCGTTTGGGCAACTGGTGTGGAACCAGTACCTCGTGCAGTCGCAGGCTGCGGCTGGTTTTGGCATTGCCGAGCACATCCCGGAATGGGTCGCGCCGCCGATTGGTTCCGATGCGCTGATGGGGCGCAGCTTTTTGCACCGGGCGTGGATACCGCCAATGGTCGTGCTGGTCGCCTCGCAGTTTTTGTCGCGGGTCGAGTGGTTCACGCTTGGCTACATCCTCTTTCGGGTCACGTCCGATGTGGAGCGCTTGCCCTTTCCGTTGGCACCGGTCGCCGCGCAGGGAGCGACAGCGCTGGCCGAGAGCGACGAGGGGCGGGATAGCTGGCGCTGGCGGGTTTTCTCGGTGGGCATGGGGATTGGTTTGCTATTCGGCGCGGTGTACGTGGGTTTGCCGGCGCTGACTGGATTGATTGCCAGCGATCCCATCGTTCTGTTGCCCATTCCTTGGATCGACCTGACGCGCACTACGGAGACCATTCTGCCGGCTGCACCCTTGGGCATTGGCACGGACTTGGGCTTGGTGTTGTTGGGGATGGTGCTGCCGTTTTGGATCGTCGTTGGTACGTTTGTCGCGGCCATGGTCCACGCCTTGGGCAGCCCGATTCTCTACCACGCTGGCATGTTGACGCACTGGCGACCGGGCATGGACGCGATTCTGACGAATTTTGCCAATGACATCGACGTGTGGATGAGCGTGTACATTGGCGCGGGAGCGGCTGTGGGCGCGATTGGCTTGGTACACGCCGTGCTGTCGGTGCGGGCCTCGCGCCGTCAGGGCGGGCACCGTCCGTTGCGGGATACGCCGACTGGCCGGGGCGACTTCCCGCTGTGGATGGCGATTGGCGGATACGTCCTATCGACGTTAGCCATGATCTGGCTCTGCGTGTTGCTGCTAGAAGACGACGAGTTTCCGCTGATCTTTTTGCTGCTTTTTGGCTTCGTGGTGACGCCGGTGATTTCGTATGTCAATGCGCGCATGGCTGGGTTGACGGGACAGTTGGTCAGCTTTCCGCTGCTGCGCGAAGGCGCTTTTATCTTGAGCGGCTACAAAGGTATTGATATATGGTTTGCGCCTATTCCATACTCCGACCACTGTCGGCGCGCCCAGCTCTTCCGCGAAGTGGAGCTGACCGGGACGCGCTTCTCGTCGATCCTCAAGGCCGAGCTGTTGCTGTTGCCGCTGAGTTTGGTCTGCGGCTTTGTGTTTTGGTCGCTGGTCTGGCAGATGGAACCTATCCCCTCGCCGACCTTCCAATACGCGCAGACGTATTGGCATCTCATTGCGCTACGCCAGTGCTTGTGGTACTCGGCGACGTTGGGCGGGGAGACGCTGTTTGATCAGGCGATTAAGGGGTGGTGGATCGCGGGGAGTTTTGTGATGGCTGGGGGGCTGTTTGGGGTGATGTCGTGGTTGGGGTGGCCGATTTCGCTGGTGTACGGGTTTGTGCGCGGCCTTGGGGGGCTGCCGCATTTGCTGATCCCGGAGATGGCCGGTGCCCTGCTGGCCCGCTATTGGCTGGAGCCACGCTTTGGGACGCAGCAGTGGCGGCAATACGCGCCGGTGTTGTTGGCTGGGTATGCGTGTGGGATGGGTTTGGTGGGGATGTCCGCGGTGGCGATTGCGTTGATATCCAAGTCGGTGACGCAGTTGCATTATTGAGGTCGGTCAGCCGCGCAGGGCCTGTCGGAGGCCAAAAGCGCGCTTGACCCACCCACTCTTGTATCCCTCCACCGCGTAGTACGGCACGAGGTCGCAGCCAAAGCCGCGCTTGAAAAAGGCGATGCTCGGCATGTTAGCGCCGACGAAGTCGAAGTACTGGTGGGCGGTCGTGGTGCAGTATTGCCAATACAACAGCGAGATGGCCCCCGTGTGGTTGTAAGCGGGGTCGGCTCCTGCGGCCCAGGCATAGGTGGTGTCGAAGCCTTCGACAAAGGCGACGATCGCGGCTGGTCCGTCTGGGGAGGCGATTTCGTACGCTTGGGCCAGACCAGCCGCTAAAGCTGCGGCGACAAAGCGTTCAGCTAAGGCTGCGGCGATTGGGGGGCCGTCGGCTTGGTTGGCGTAGATGGCTTCGTACTGCCGCCGAAACAGCGCGACATCGCTGGTGGGCCGCAGTTGATAGCCGAGTTTTTCAGCCTTGCGGATGGCCGTGCGCGTGCGGCGCTCGATTCGCTCCCAGAGTGCGTTGCTGTCGCCGAGTGGCAGCCGATAGGTATAGCGCAGGTGCGCGTTCCAGCCCTGCCAAGTGAAGGGGCGCACGTCGGCGATGGCCGGTGCGTGGACTAGGAAGGCGCGGTCGTAGTGCTTGGCGAGATGGTCCGTCAGGTGCATGCAAGCGCGGTGTTGGGCTGCTTCGGCTTTGGCTGGTCCTTTGCCAGCGACCGGGGCGAGGAGTAGGCCGGTGTAGGGCGTCAGCTCTGGGGTTTCGAGGCGGTAGAGACCCATGCGGCGGCGAGCCAAGCCGCTGATACCGGCGACGAGGCGGTCATTGCGGTAGCAGCCGAGGCGGTGGACTTGACCGCCGGTGGCGGCCGCAGCACAGCGCAGCCACGCGCTGGTGGAAAATACCGTGCCGCCGACGGCTTGGCGGACGAAGGCGTCCCAAGCGGTGTCGTCGGCGACGAGGCGGATTTCAAAGGTGTCGGCCACAGGAGATTTCGCAATTGGGATTCAACATGCAAGGTAAATTGGGGCAGGACGGGCGATTGCGCCATACAGCTTGACATTCCCCTTTGCGCGCCGTATATTGGAACCTTTCTAAATTGAACGCTAACTTCTTGGCTTACTTAGGTTTAATGACAATGAGCGCGCCATCCCAGTTCCCGCGTATTTTCCGCCCGACACCAGTGTGGGCGCGCCTCCGACTTCTCCTCCTCGACTTACTGCTTATTATTGGCCGGCCGGTCAAGTAGGCTTCGCTCCTCGTTCCACGTTTAACAGCCCAATTAACGGACGAAGCCGCTGCAACGAGCCGGCTATTAGCTAACTATGTCTATAAAACAATCTCAACGCCCTCAGTGAAGGAGAATTTTCATGCAGATGTACTACGACAACGACGCCAACCTCGACCTGCTCTCGGACAAGACCGTGGCCGTCATCGGCTACGGCAGCCAGGGCCACGCCCATTCGCTCAATCTGGCGGAGAGCGGTGTCAAGGTGGTGGTGGGACTGCGCACAGGCAGCCAGCGGCGCGCTGAAGCCGAGGCCGAAGGGCTGGAGGTAGCCGATGTGGCCGAGGCCAGCAAGCGGGGGGACATCGTGGTGATCCTGATCAACGACGAGGTCCAGAAGGCTGTGTACGAAGCCGATATCCGCCCCAATCTCGAAGCGGGCAATGCCCTCGCCTTTGCCCACGGGTTTAACATCCACTTTGGGCAAGTGGTGCCGCCGGACGATGTAGATGTGTTCATGGTCGCGCCCAAAGGGCCGGGGCACTTGGTGCGCCGCGTGTACCAGCAGGGGGGTGGCGTGCCGGGCCTGTTGGCTGTTTACCAAGACGCCACGGGCCGGGCGCACGAGTTCGGTTTGGCCTATGCCAAGGGGATTGGCTGCGGCCGGGCCGGAGTCATTGAGACGACTTTCCGCGAGGAGACGGAGACCGACTTGTTCGGCGAGCAAGTGGTGCTGTGCGGCGGTTTGACCGAGCTAATCCGCGCGGGGTTTGACACGCTCGTCGAGGCTGGCTACCAACCCGAGGTCGCTTATTTCGAATGTCTGCACGAGGTCAAGCTGATCGTCGATCTGATCTACGAGGGCGGCATTGCCAACATGCGCTCGTCGATTTCGGATACCGCGGAGTTTGGCGACTTGACGCGCGGGCGGCGGGTGGTAACCGAGCAGACGCGCGCGGAGATGAAGCAGATTCTCGCCGACGTGCAGAACGGCCACTTTGCGCGGGAATGGCTGGCGGAAAACCCAGTGGGCCGCCCGGTGTACAATGCGGTCAAGCGCCGCGATTCCGAGCACTTGATCGAGACCGTTGGCACCCGGTTGCGCGCGATGATGAGTTGGCTGGACGACAAATAACAAATAGGAAAACCTTGAGAGGAGGTGAGCGCGATGGAACCCCTACTTAGCGAGTTGAGTTCCGACCCCGACCTTAGATCGGTAGGCGGTCTCTGCACGGCTGGAAGGGACTGTCTGCCGCTCGTACCACTTCATCCGGCCAGTCTAGGAAAAACACATCATGGCTGATGCAAATCGCGTATATATTTTCGACACCACGCTGCGGGATGCCGAGCAGACGCCCGGTGCTTCGCTGACGGCTAGAGAGAAACTGGAAATCGCCCACCAGTTGGCGCGGCTGAAGGTCGATATTATCGAGGCCGGCTTTCCGGTGTCCTCCAACGAGGACTTTGAGGCCGTGCGCCGCATTGGGCAGGAAGTCGAAGGGCCGGTAATATGTGGGTTGGCCCGCGCCGTGCCCAAGGACGTTGAGCGAGCGGGTGCGGCCCTCCAAGGCGCATCTCGGCCGCGGATCCACACCTTTATCGGCACATCGGATATTCAACTCGCGGGCCAATTGCGCAAGGACCGGGCAGAGGTGCTGAAGATGGCGGTGGAGTCAGTGGAGCAGGCCAAGTCGTACTGTGACGATGTCGAGTTCTCGCCCTTGGACGCCACTCGCACGGAGCCTAGCTACCTCTACGAGATCATCGCGGCGACGATCGCGGCCGGGGCGACGACGATCAATATCCCCGACACGGTCGGCTATGCCGTGCCCGAAGAATTCGGGGAAATGATCGCGCGGATTATCGCCGAAGTGCCCAACAGTGGAGACGCCATTATCAGCGTCCATTGCCACGACGATCTGGGCATGGCGGTACCCAATACCCTCTCCGCAATAAAAAAAGGCGCGCGCCAAGCCGAATGCACGATCAATGGCTTGGGCGAGCGAGCCGGCAATACCTCGCTGGAGGAGATCGTCATGGCGCTAAAGACGCGCCAGAATTACTTCGGCTTTGATACTGAAGTGGTTACCGAGGAAATCGTCTCCACCAGCCGGCTAGTTAGCCGCTTGATGGGCATCGCGGTCCAGCCCAACAAGGCGATTGTCGGTGCCAACGCCTTTGCTCACAGCTCGGGTATCCACCAAGACGGGGTGCTCAAGCAGCGCGACACCTTTGAGATCATGGATCCGAAAGATGTGGGGCTGGAGGCTACCGAGATCGTGCTAACGGCGCGCTCGGGACGCGCGGCGCTGCGGCACCGGCTGGAGGTCTTGGGCTACGAGTTGGATCAGGCGAAGCTGGACAAGGTCTATGAGAAGTTCTTGGAACTAGCCGACAAGAAGAAGGAGGTCTTCGACGAGGACCTGATCGAGATCTTCCACGACGACCCCGGCGAGGGGACAGTCTATTACGAGCTGAAGTATCTGCACGCAGTCAGCTGCACCGGAGACGTGCCCTCGGCGACGGTGCGTTTGAGTATCGCTGGTGGCGAGCCTGTGGAGGGAGCGGCTCAGGGCGACGGCCCGGTGGACGCTGTTTACGAGGCCATTAACCGAGCTCTCGCTAGCCATCCACAAGAAGACAACGACATCCAACTGGACGATTATGCCATTCGCGCTATCACCTCGGGCAGCCAAGCGCTGGGCGAGGTGACGGTACATCTGTCGAGAAGTGGAGAAAAGGCGCGAGGCCGGGGCGTTTCGACCGACGTTATTGACGCCAGTGCGAGGGCTTATGTGGATGCGCTGAATCGCTTGGCGGCAAAGAGCACCAAAGAGTCACTCCAGACAGTGTAGAGGAGATTTGGAGATGAGTAAGAAGACCCTGTTGCACAAGGTTTGGGATGCGCACACCGTGCGCGAGTTGCCCTCTGGGCAGACGCAATTGTTCGTCGGCCTGCATTTGGTTCACGAGGTGACCAGCCCTCAGGCCTTTGAGATGCTGCGGGAGCGCGGCCTCACGGTCCGCTTCCCAAAGCGCACTTTTGCCACTGTGGATCACATTGTGCCCACGGACTTGGTGCAGCGGCCTTTTGTCGATGACTTGGCTGAGGAGATGATGGACGCGATCGAACAGAATGCGGCCGAGTTCGAGATCCCGCTGTTCAACATTGACGATCAGCGCCAGGGGGTGGTCCACGTCATCGGCCCGGAACTGGGGTTGACCCAGCCGGGCATGACCATTGCCTGCGGCGACAGTCACACTTCGACGCACGGGGCTTTTGGCGCGGTGGCCTTTGGCATTGGCACCAGCCAAGTGCGCGACGTGCTCGCTACGCAGTGCTTGGCCATGGACCCGCTCAAGGTGCGGCGGATTGAGGTTAGCGGTGCGCTGAGCGAAGGGGTGTACGCCAAGGACGTCATCTTGCACATCATCGGCCTGCTCGGGGTCAATGGCGGCGTTGGCTACGGCTATGAGTACGGCGGCTCAGTCATTGAGGCCATGTCCATTGAAGAGCGGATGACAGTGTGCAACATGTCGATTGAGGGCGGTGCTCGGGTCGGGTACGTCAATCCCGACCAGACGACGTACGACTATCTCAACGGGCGGCCTCATGCGCCGCGCAATTTTGGGTCTGCGGTCGAGTGGTGGGAGTCGATGACTTCGGACGCCGATGCCGAGTACGACGATTTAGTCCAAATCGACGGTGCCGACATTGGTCCGACCGTGACGTGGGGCATTACGCCGGGCCAATCGGTCGGCGTTGATCAGGCTTTGCCCGACCTAGACACTTTTGCCGACTCTGATCGCTCCACCGTTCAGGAAGCCTTTGATTACATGGACTTTGAGCCGGGGCAGAGGATCGCCGGGACCAAAGTAGATGTGGCGTTTATCGGCTCCTGTACCAACGGCCGGCTCTCGGATCTGCGCGAGGCAGCCCGGGTTGCTCACGGGCGCAAAGTGGCCCCCGGCGTCCGCGCCCTCGTGGTGCCTGGGTCGCAACAGGTGCGGGCCGCAGCCGAGGCTGAGGGCCTGCACGAGATCTTTGCGGAGGCTGGGTTCCAGTGGCGGGGAGCGGGCTGCTCCATGTGCTTGGCGATGAATCCCGACAAACTGCAAGGGCGCGAACTATGTGCCTCGTCGTCCAATCGCAATTTCAAGGGCCGACAGGGCAGCCCCACTGGCCGCACTCTGCTAATGAGTCCGGCGATGGTCGCCGCGGCGGCGGTGGCGGGCGAGGTGGCGGATGTGCGGGAATTGGTGGGGTAGGGATCCGTTATTAGGATTGTCAAAACTGACTAGGAAAGCAGGTTGATCTGGTCGTTGCAGGAGCTGTGAAGAATCGCTATATCGCTCGCGATATTGAGCGGACGAAGCAATTGTTGTATGCCGCGTGACGCAAGAGGAGACAAATTTTGATGAACGAATCAGCAATCCGACTGCGTATTGAGTCATTAGACGAAGGCGGCTTTCTCGCCACCAGCCCTGATGTCCCGGGCTTGGTTGCGGAAGGACGCAGCCTCACCGAGGCTGTCGAGATAGCACAAGGTCTCGTACGAAAAATTGCAGAGTCGTGCATTGAACACGGCGACCCACTTCCTCGTGCATTGGCGACTTTTCCTGAGAGTAACGCCGAGATTGATCTGCTGGTACCTGTCAGCGTGCCGTAATGGGTCGGCTCTCCGGGTTCAAGTACCGAGATGTTGCCCAGCGTCTACGACGTTTTGGTTATGTATTCGACCGTCCGGGACCGGGTAGTCACGAAGTTTGGCGTCATGCACAGACTGGTCGGAAAGTTACTGTGCCCCGGCACACTAGAGATATGGCGGAAGGAACGCTTCGCGCCATTCTTCGAGAAGCCCAAATCGGAGTCGACGACTTCCTCGGGGCGCGTTAGATACTCGGCGCGGGTTTGCTGACGAAACCTTAAGGAGACACAATGGAAAATTCGAGTGTGATTCAGACGATAACCGGCCGCGGCGTGGTAGTGCGCGGGGCTGATATTGATACAGACCGCATCATTCCGGCTCGCTTTTTGCGGACGGTGACCTTTGAGAATTTGGGTGCCCATGCCTTTGAGGATGATCGCGCCGGTGGCGACCATCCGTTTGACCAAGCGCGCTTCCAAGGAGCGTCGATCCTGTTGGCCAACGCCAATTTTGGCTGCGGGTCCTCGCGCGAACACGCGCCGCAGGCCCTGATGCGCTGGGGGATCAAGGGCTTTGTCGCCGAGTCCTTTGCCGAGATTTTCTTTGGCAACTGCATCGCCATGGGATTGCCCTGTGTGCGGGTGGCGGCCGAGGACATGCAGACGTTGATGGACGCGGTCGAGAGCGATTCGGCACAGGAGGTGGCCATTGATCTCGAAGCGCGGCAGGTGCGCTGGGCTGGCGGCCAAGTTGCAGCCGATATTGCCGACGGCCCGCGCGAGCAGTTTCTCAAGGGGAGTTGGGACTCGCTAGGTCAGCTTTTGGCTGCTGGCGACCAGATTGAGAGCACTACGCGGAAGCTGCCGTACGTGGCGGGGTTTTGAAAGAGGTGATAAGATGGGACGTTCCAACTGGACGAAAGCCGATTCGATCAAGGCAAAGCAAATTTGGGCACAATACCAACGGCAGTACAATGTTGCCGATCGAGTCGGGCAGACCGTGGGAATTGATCCTAGAAGCGGACAGATTTGGTTTGGGGAATCGATTCGAGATATTGTTTTGCAAAGAGATGCTGAAGATATGAAGTCGCCCCTTTTCTTTGAACGAGTCGGCTCTGAAACATATCTCCGCAAGGGATGTAAGTGATTCGAGGCACCGTTTCATCTATCGGTGTACCCACGGTTACACTGCCGATCATTGGTCAAAATTGGGCTGCCACTATTGACACAGGCTTCAATGGTGACTTGGAATTGCCAGAAGACATACGCGATTCGTTAAACGCCCGGTACGTTGGCCGGATGACTTCTGCTTTGGCTGGTGGTCAAATTATTGATGAAGATGCCTACTTGGTTGATTTTCCATTTGATGGTCAGATTATTCAAGCAGAAGCTACTTTCGTTTCTGGTCCCCAAATTCTCATAGGGACGCACTTGTTAAGAGAGTATTGTTTGGAGATCAATTTTGTGAGTAGAACTGTTGAACTGGTGAAATTAGAAACCATATCCAACGATGGATGAACCTTAACATGGGAGATAAATAATTGCACAAAATTGCCGTAATACCCGGAGACGGAACAGGGCCTGAAGTGGTAGTCGAGGGGCTGAAAGCACTCGACGCTGTAGCTGCTAAGCAGGGATTCAAATACGAGACTGTGGATTTTGACTTTGGCGGCGACCGCTACTTGCGCACCGGCGAGGTCTTGCCCGAGTCGGCGGCCGACGACTTTAGGCAGTTCGACGCCATTTACCTAGGGGCCATCGGCCACCCCGACGTGAAGCCGGGTATCCTCGAAAAGGGCATTCTACTGAGGCTGCGCTTTGAACTAGATCAGTACATCAACCTCCGCCCGGTCAAGCTCTATCCCAACGTGCCGACGCCGATCAAGGATAAGGGGCCGGAGGATATCGACTTTGTTGTGGTGCGGGAAAATACTGAGGGACTGTACGCGGGTTCTGGCGGCTTTCTCAAAAAGGGCACGCCCGACGAGATCGCGGTGCAGGAATCGATCAACACTCGCAAAGGCGTCGAGCGTTGCTTGCGCTACGCTTTTGAGTACACTCAGCGGCGCAACAAGGACAACACCTTGACCCTGTGCGGTAAGACCAACGTGCTGACGTATGCCTTTGATCTGTGGGAGCGGGTGTTTGAGGAAATCGGCGCGGCCGACTATCCGGCCATCAAGCGCGACTACGCCCACGTTGATGCTATCTGCATGTGGATGGTTAAAAATCCCGAGTGGTTCGACGTGGTAGTTACCGACAACATGTTCGGGGACATCATCACGGATTTGGGTGCGATGATTCAGGGTGGGATGGGCATTGCCGCCGGTGGCAATATCAACCCCGAAGGCGTGTCGATGTTTGAGCCGATCGGCGGTTCGGCTCCCAAGTACACCGGCCAGAATATCATCAATCCTATGGCCGCCGTCGGTGCCTGTCAGCTCATGCTCGATACGCTCGGCGAGCACGAGGGTGCCGACATTTTGGAGGGCGCTATCGTCTCGACGCTGACCAAGCTCGACGATATGGGCGCGGGGAGAATGGGATATTCGACGGCGGAAGTAGGCGACCTAGTAGCCCAGGCTGTTGCCGACGCCTAGGGCGATGGAGGGAAGCGACACCATGCGCATCGAAGTCTATGACTCCACCCTGCGAGACGGTGCTCAAGCCGAGGGCATTTCCTATTCGCTAGAGGACAAGTTGCTGATCGCGCGGCGGCTCGACGCGCTGGGGGTCGATTACATTGAGGGAGGTTGGCCGAATCCGACCAATCCCAAGGACTTGGCTTTTTTCCAAGAGGCGAAAAAGCTCGGGTTACAGGCGAAAGTAACCGCCTTCGGCAGCACCCGGCGGGCGACCAACGCACCGGAGGAAGACGAGACCTTGCAGACGCTGCTTAAGGCCGAGACCGAGAGCATTGCCCTCTTCGGCAAGAGCTGGACCTTGCACGCGACTGAGATCTTGCGCACCACGCTAGCGGGCAATGTGCAGTTGATCGAGGATTCAGTCGCCTATCTGGTCGCGCACGGTCGCGAAGTGATCTACGATGCCGAGCACTTTTTCGATGGCTATAAGGCCGACGCCGATTACGCGGTTGAGACGCTGTTGGCCGCCGAGCGCGGTGGGGCGCGGATTTTGGTGCTCTGCGATACTAATGGCGGTACCTTGACCAGCGAGATGAGTCAGATTGTCGAGGAGGTCAAGGCACGGATCGGCATCCCTTTTGGCATCCACACGCACAACGATGCCGGCGTCGGTGTGGCCAATACCCTCGTGGCCGTGGAGCGGGGGGCGGTGCAAGTGCAAGGGACCTTCAACGGCTATGGCGAGCGCTGTGGCAACGCCAACTTGTGCTCGATTTTGCCCAACTTAGAACTGAAAATGGGTTTCGAGACAGTGGGCCGCGACAACCTTGCGGAGCTGATGGACTTCTCCCGCTTCCTCAGCGAGATCGCCAACGTCTATCACGACCACCGCCAGCCGTATGTCGGCGAGAGCGCATTCGCCCACAAGGGCGGAGCACATGTCGATGGAGTGATGAAGGTCGCCCACTCGTTTGAGCACATCGAGCCGGAGCGGGTGGGTAACGAGCGGCGGTTCTTGGTCTCGGATCAAGCGGGTGGTGCGACGGTCGTCAGCAAGTTGCGGCGATTTTTGCCCGACATAGAGAAGAGGGATCCGCTGGTGGGACGGGTCTTGGAGCGGGTCAAGCAGTTGGAGCACGAAGGCTATCAGTTCGAGGCGGCGGAGGGGTCGTTTGAGTTGTTGGCGCGGCGGGTTCAGGGCACGTACGAGGACTTATTTACGCTGATCAACTTCCGCACCATCAACCGCAGGATCGGGGAGCACGCCGAAGAAGCCGAGGCCATTGTCAAGGTCGTCATCGGCGATGCCGAGTACCATATGGTCGCTGGCGGCGATGGTCCGGTCAACGCGCTCGACCAAGCACTGCGCAAGGCGCTGGAGCAGGAGTTTCCCGCGCTCAAGCAGGTACACTTGGAGGACTACAAGGTGCGGGTGTTGTCGAGCAGCGACGGGACCGCGGCCAAGACGCGGGTATTGATCGAGTCCTCGGACGGCAAGGATGTGTGGGGGACGGTGGGGGTGTCAGAGAATGTGATTGAGGCGAGTTGGATCGCACTGACCGATAGTCTGCACTACAAGTTGATGAAGGACGCGCTGGCTGAGCTAGCGGTCGGCGCGACGGGAACGGATTGAGTGCCCAAAGCAAGGAGCAAGACAATGACCTCTGCAAAAGTTGCCGATTTAACAGTTGATGAGTTTAAAGCACTTGTTCAGGAGATTGTTGTACACACACTCTCAGAAATGCTGGGCGACCCTGATGAAGGAGCGGAATTACGCGAAGACTTCGCCGAGGAGCTTCGGTCTGCGCTAGCGTTCTGCGCGACGGGAACGGACTGAGTGCTATGAGAATTATCGAGGGCGGTGGGGTCACTGCGCTGAGTGGGTACCGGGCGGCTGGCATCCAGACGGGTGTTAAGGAATCGGG
>JAJEEZ010000623.1:0-4622 GCA_022820705.1 Candidatus Latescibacterota bacterium
CAAGCAGAGTGCGATTGGGCCGAGCAGCGCGCGGGTGATTTGCTGCGGGAGCGAACGCTAATGCGATTGGGGCCGGTTAATACTCTGGCAAAGGTGTTGTGGGTAAAAGACCATGCGACAGACGTTTACCAGCAAAGCCGATGGATGCTGTTGCCCAAGGATTGGCTGCGCTACCGGCTCACCGGGCAAATAGTAGCAGAGGTGTCGGATGCCTCGACGACTGCGGCGTTTGATCTGCACGATCGCCGGTGGTCCGGGGAAATTTTGGAGGCGTTGGAAGTCGATACGGAGCTGTTCCCGGACTTGGCCGATTCGCCAGAAGTGGTTGGGGCCATAACTCAAGAGGCTGCTGAGCAGACTGGGTTGGTAGTGGGCACGCCCGTCGTCGCTGGCGGCGGGGATATGCCCTGCATGATTCTCGGTGCCGGAGTGATTGAGCCGGGCATTATCAGCTTGGGGATCGGCACGGCCGCGCACGCCACGGCTTTTGCCGATACGCTGGATCCACGGGCCTTTAACAAGCTCTGGCCGATGTGCCACCCCATCCCCGGCAAATACGCTTGGCTGGGTTGCTCATTTACTGGAGGGGCCTCGCTCAAGTGGTTTAAGGAGGAATTCGGGGGCAGCTACGAGGAGTTAACCGAGGCTGCGGCTGCGGTTCCCGCTGGTGCCGAGGGAGCGTTTTTCATGCCTTGGCTCGAAGGAAGGGCCACGCCGCGTCCCGACGCCCACGCTCGCGGCGGCTTTGTCGGGCTGTCGTTGGGGCACACCAAGGGGCATCTGGTGCGGGCGGTGCTGGAGGGAGTCGTCTTCGACTTGCGGCACTCGCTCGACTGCTTTGCCGAAATCGGCTTGCCCATTGACGAACTGCGGATCGGCGAGGGGGGCTCGCACTCAGAAGTGTGGCGGCAGATTCAGGCCGATATTTTGGGGAGGGACGTGGTGCGGATTGCCACGGACGACCTGTCGGCGGTCGGGGCGGCTCTGTTGGCGGGCGTTGGCGGCGGGCTCTATGCGGATTTTGCTACTGCCTGCCAGCGCACGGTCAAGTTGGCCGAGACGGTGCGCTGCGACCGAGAGCGAGTTGAATACTACCGGCGAGCTTTTGAGCGCTACCGGGCGCTTTATCCGGCGTTGCAGGACTGGTATTCTTGATATCCGACAAGGGAAGCGATCTCGCCATGACACTATGTTCAGACTGTGGACAATTGGAGTGAAAGATAATATCGCATGATTACGCAAATTGAGATCGGAGGTTACCGGCTTCTCGACGAATTTAAGGCCGACCTTGAGCCGCTGACCGTGGTGATTGGTGCCAATGCCGTCGGCAAAAGTACTCTGATCGATTGTCTGCAACTGATTGCCGAGTGCTGCGATTTCCCGATAAATACTGTCATGGGGCGGCATTGGGGGGCCGCGTCACTGCTAACGGCAGAGAACAGCAATGGGCAGTTGACTTGGAAAATCACGTTCCATAAGCCCGCCGCATGGGATGATATTCCATTGGAGCCGGGAAAATCTTGGGTGTACGAAGTTGTTCTGCAAGCCGATGCACAGGGCCAGATGTACCCACAATACGAGGTTCTAAGGAATCGAGAGCCAATACAGGGATACACGGAACCTCTTAAGTTTCTGGAAGCAACTCCGCATAAGAGGCACATATTCGACAAAAAACAAAGTCGATTGATACCATTTGATGAAGCGCAATCTTCGCCCGCTGTCGTCCGCGATGCCGATTCAGTGTCAGTCCCCCCCGGAAGCGGACGGTCAGGAGCACAACAAGAGCCTGCGTTGTTGCTTTCACAAATCTATTTCTTCAACGAATTTCCCGTTCCTGCTTGGGTACATACTGTATTGGCTAGTATGGCGTTCTATCCGGGTTTCGACGTGACGAGGTCTTCCACGCTCCGCACCAAGGCCGCCGATATCAAACCGGATACAGCATTATCATCCAACGGTGACAACTTAGGGACCGTGCTGCACGAAATCCTGACCCGATATGATTACCGTTCAGCAGCAGAGGAATTACGTGATTTTCTGCGTGTGGCCTATCCCACATTCGAGGAAATTCACTGCGATACCACCTTTGGAACGCCACCGCAAGTGCTCGTCCGGGTGCGCGAGAAGGGCATGTCCCGCTCTATGGAGATGTGGGAGCTGTCGGACGGCATGCTGCGCTTCCTCTGCTTAGCGGCGGTGCTGTTAAACCCATGGCCGCGGCCGCTGGTGGCCATCGATGAACCAGAATTGGGCTTGCATCCCGGTCTGTTGCCAATTGTGGCCGAAATGATCAAAACAGCGGCGGAGCGTACCCAAGTGCTCGTGACGACGCACAGCCCGGACCTGCTCAACTGCTTCGATATAGCCGATGTGGCCGTGATGGCGCGCAATACAGATGACGCAAAGGTCGCGTGGCATCGCCCCGCGAACCGCAAGACGCTTGTGGAAATGCTCAATAACGTTACTGGCGAAACGTTGGGAGACCTGCACCGCTCCGGCGAATTGGAGGCCGGCGCATGAAGGTGTGGATTTTTGTGGAGGGGAGATCGGATGTTCAGGCACTGTCGGCATTGTGGAACGGCTGGAAGCAGAAGCTCAGCGAAAAAGGCTGGGGCATTCAGGTAATACCTCTTGATAGCAAGTCCAACTATTTCAAAAAAATTGGCTCACGAGCGACCGAGAAACTGGCAAATGATGCACACGATCTCGTTGTCGGCTTACCCGATCTCTATCCGAATCGGGATTATGCGGATACGGAGTACAAGCACAACAATTTGCAAGAGTTGCAAGGCGTTCAAACACGCTTGGTGAAACAGCACTTGCAGCAGCAGATGGGCAGACGGGCTGATGTTGACAGTCATATCGCGCGTTTTTATGCCAGCGCACTGAAACACGATTTGGAAGTGCTACTCCTTGCTGCGACGAGTCAACTCCAGTCCCGACTCAAGATGTCGAATAGGCCCAGCGGCTGGCGGCGACCTCCAGAGAAGCAGAATCAAGACAGACCCCCGAAGAGAATTATTGAGGAACTCTTTCAGAGAGAACTCAAGCGGTCCTATCGTGAAAACACTGATAGCAATGCCATTCTCAGAAACGCAGACCTACGAGAGATAGCGGAACAGTGCCCGACGTTCCGTGCTATGATCGATTGGATCGGAGGAAAGACCGGCGTACAGTGGGCAAAAGACAAGGCCAAAGGTAACATCGCATGATTACGCAGCGCGTGATATGTTTGACACTTGAGGTTAAAATTACGTAATTTTTCAAAAAAATAATACGTATAAATACAATCCAAATGAGGCTAAGATGGCCGTTAAAAAACTGACCCTGAGTGCGCCAGAGGAAGTTATCGCCGAGACCAAGCGGATCGCAGCTAAAAAGAAAACCAGTGTCTCGGCACTTTTCGTCCGGCTTTTTCGCACGATTGACCAAGAATGCGATCCTAAAGATACCTTAGGCCCGATTGCGCTCAGTGCGTCTGGAATCGTGAAGTTGCCAATGGATCGAGCGGAGGGCGAGTTGCTCGAAAACGCGCTGGCGGAAAAATATGGAGTGCGGTAGTGATTGCGCTGGTGGATACCAATGTTCTGCTGGATGTACTCACGCGCCGCGAACCCCACTATCGAGCCTCTGCCTACGTTTGGACGCTGGCCGAGCGCGGGGAAATTACGGCGTTCATTTCAGCCATTAGCTTCAACAACATTTACTACATTGTGCGAAAAGCTGAAAGCAAGACAAAGGCCGAAAAAGTATTGAAACTGCTGCGGGATACATTCGATTCGGTGGCCCCCGACGCCAAAATCATCAATCAGGCTATCGACTCAGCCTGCGACGATTTCGAGGATGCCATTCAATTCCATTCTGCCGTTCGAGTTGGAGCCCATGTTCTTATCACGCGCAATCCGAGCGACTTCCCCCAGCTAGGAGTGAGCATTGCGACGCCCGAGGAGTTTCTGCAAATATGGGCCGATCGACTCAGCGAATGCTCATAAACGCTCCATCATACCGTTTTGCTAATCGTCAATCATCCCGCATTGAGAAAACCATGCTGCAACTCGCCACATTCCAATCCGACGTTACGCCGCCGCTGGGCCATCCGCTCTGTGCGGGGTGGTATCCACCGGCTAAGGGCATTGCCGACCCGTTGTCTGCCTTGGGACTGATTTTGGTGCCGGACGATCAATTGCCCATGGTCTTGTGCGCCTTGGATTGGGCTGAATTGAGCAACGGCGATTACGACCGCTGGCGCGGGGAATTGGCTCAGGCCGTAGGTACCGAGGCTGGGCGCGTAGCCGTGCACTGTATCCACGCCCACGATACGCCCTGGCCCGACCGCGACGCCCAAGACATTCTCGATGCCCACGGCCGTCCCAATATCATTATGGCTGGGGATTGGGCTGAAAGGGTGCGGGCGCAAGCGGCGCGAGCGGCGGGCGAGGCTATGACCAAGCTGCAGCCCTGCACGGATATTGCGGTGGGTGAGGCCAAAGTCGAGAAAATCGCCTCCAATCGGCGGGTGATGGGGCCAGACGGCAAGGTGGCTGGGGTGCGCTGGACCCAATGTCGCGATCCACAAGTGCGGGACGCGCCCGAAGGTATCATCGACCCCATGCTCAAGACGA
>JAJEEZ010000525.1:0-10339 GCA_022820705.1 Candidatus Latescibacterota bacterium
GACCCCGGCCGAGAAAACCGCCACATCGAGGTGGGCGGTGTGCTCTCTGATCTGCGCGACCGACGCGGCTACACTCTCCTCCAATCGCACGTCCGTGGCATAGAAATGCGCTTGGCCCCCTGCGGCCTCGATCTGCTCCACCGCGGCTCGGCCCTCCGACTCGTTGTAATCAATGATGTGGACGCGCGCGCCTTCTTGGGCGAACAGCTCGGCAGCGGCCCGGCCAATGCCGGTGGACCCGCCAGTTACCAACGCATCTTTGTTTGCTAGCTTCACACGTACCTCCTTCTATCGCGTGCGGCGATGCGGCAAAAGTTGCCAATCTATCGCCATAGAGTATTTTCTACGAGTGATTTGTTCAAACCCCGCCACATGACCACCAATCGCCAACTCGCCGTCTGGCTCCTCGCTGTCTCGGCCCTCATCGTCGTCCTCATAGTGTACGGGGGCTGGGTGCGCCTGACCCGCTCGGGCCTATCCATCGTCGAGTGGAACGTCGTCACCGGCGTCGTTCCGCCACTAAGCGCTGCGGCCTGGGAAAGCGAATTCGCCAAGTACCGGCAGACACCCGAATACCAACTCGTCAACTATGGCATGGAGCTGGACGCATTCAAATTTATCTACTACATGGAGTTCGGCCACCGCCTGCTCGGCCGACTGGCCGGATTGCTCTTTGTGGTGCCCCTGCTCTATTTCCTCTGCCGCCGAGCCATTCCTCGCGCCCACATACCCACCTATCTGGGCATTGGCCTGCTCTTCGCCCTCCAGGGCTTGGTGGGCTGGCTAATGGTCAAGAGCGGCCTAGACGACCGGCCCCAAGTAAGTCACCTGCGCTTGACCTTGCACCTTTCTTGCGCCCTCGCCCTTTTGGCCGCTTGCCTCTGGCAGGCCCTCGGCTATCTATCGTCTGTGGCAAAGGCTCAGCCAGTGCCTCGCACCACGCGCCGCCTTTGCACTTGGCTGTTTGCCGCCATCTGCCTCCAAATCGCCGCTGGCGGCCTAGTCGCCGGGCTCAAGGCCGGACACCTGTCGGACACCTTCCCCAAAATGTTCGGAGTTTGGATTCCGGCCGGCTTGTGGTCTATGCAGCCGCTGCTGGTAAACCTGCTTGACAACCCCATCACCGTCCACTTCCAGCACCGCTTCTTCGCCTTTGCTGTCCTCGGGCTGGCCCTAGCACTGTGGGTAGCCGTCCGCCGCACAGCCCTGAAAACTGGGGCCGGCCTAATCCTCTGCTTGGTAGTGGTGCAAATCGGCTTGGGGATCGGCACGGTCGTCGCGCACGTGCCCTTGGCCTTGGCCTCGCTGCATCAGGCAGTGGCTGTGGCCCTGTTCGCTGCCGCACTTTTCCTCTGCCACCGCGCGTACAGAGGCTAGACCGCCTCATAGCGGTTGATGATCTCGGTTTCGACCGCGCCGTCGGCTGCAATGCGGCGCACCGCAAGCGAGATCCGATGCTCGGGGTTTAGCGCCTCCCAGAGGCGGGTAGGCGCGGCGGCGAGGGGTAACAAGTAGGGAACTCCAGAAAACGCAGGCAGCGGATCGCCATCTGAGTCGTACGTGGTAATGGCGTAACCATAGCCCGGCTCGACGCAGTCGAAGCGGAAGAAGTGGCGTTCGCTGCGCTCGGGATCAAAGGGGCTGGCTTTGAGTATGGCGAGCCAAGCTTCATCGGCTTCCAGATCGACATAGCCCGCTATGCGCGGCGTGTAGTTGGGCGGATCCGGCTCGTGCAGCCAGCCAGCCAAACTCTCGGCAAGACTGCGGCCGGCTGCAAAACCCTCGTGTATGGCGTCGGTATGCACCCCATTGGAAACAATGCTGCGTCGAGCGCAAACGCGCATGGCATTGTAAATGATAAGCGTGGGGTCGCTCAACTTCGCCGGATCGGCCGCTTTGGTCCGCAACACATCGCCCTCGGCGACGAAGATGCGATTGCGGCTGTTGGCACTGCGTCCTGAAATCCAGTAAACCTGCATCCAACTCCCCTCCATAGCCCGACCGATTACAATGCCGCGGCCTACGTAGGGGTTTTCGGCCAGCCGTTGCTGCAAGTTGGCCGCGGCCTGTTCTCTTACTGTTTTTGGCATCATGCCCATAGTATAGGCCAACCCTACACTCGGCAAAAGCGCGACAGTATCCACTTTTTGGCAAAAAAAGCCGGTGCCTTTTCTCGACGGGGAATATCCAGAAAAGGCACCGGCCTGAACGAGGCGCAGCCGAAGCGGTTTACTTAGCTGCGCTTTAGCACTGGCAGACCGTTTTTGCTCTCAGACACCTGATAGCCAGCCGGCACCGCGTCGAGAGCTCCTTCCTTCTCGGTTTTGGCAAAGAAGTAAATCGTCTGCGAGTTCCCGTTTTTGAGGGTCGTAGTCCGGGAATGCAGAATATACGTGACCCCCTTTGAATTCGTATGCGAAAAAGCCATGGCATCTCCTTACGTGTGATATAGAGGAAGCATGGAAGTCGAACGGCAAAGCACGACTTCTCGCTGAGTAGGGGAGTCTTTCTAAAAAAAAAGCCATCTGGCCAAAATCGCAACTACTTTTATAGCCCCTTCATCTTGGGCCAGCACGGCTGGCAAGACGGCTCTTGACTAAGAGCAACCCATAGCGTAGAATATATTTTTTCTTATCTAGGAACTTAAAAGCCAAGGGTTAGGAGCAGCATATGAGCAATTTCAGCGTCGAGGTCAGATCGGACGAACCCTTTGAAAAGGCGCTACGGCGCTTTACGTCCAAAACCCGCAAAGCCGGCTTGTTACGCGACTTGAAGAAGCGGCGTTTTTATACTAAACCCTCGGTCCAGAAGAAGATCAACCGCCAAAAGAGCATCCGCCGACAGCAAAAGGCCATTCGCATGGCCGAGATTGGCTTCGTCCGCGGCGCACGCGGGGCGACCGGCGGGCGCGGAGCCGGTGGACGCGGGGCCGGTGGACGCGGGACCGGTGGACGCAGCCCGCGTTAGGGTCTTTTTGTAGCCAACTCTGACTTGAGCCCAGCTTGGAACGCTTAGTTCAATACCATTAGCAATCGAAGGGAGGTAACCTTCATCATGTCCGAACGTCAAAGTGGATCCGTCAAATGGTTCGATAGTTCCAAGGGGTTTGGTTTTATTCAGCGCGAAGGACAAGACGACGTCTTCGTTCATTACAGCGCGATTCGCGGCGATGGTTTCCGCTCTCTAGAAGAAGGTCAGCAGGTGGAATTTGAAACAGTCGCTAGCCCCAAGGGCCTGCAAGCCCGAGACGTAGTCGTCATCGGCGCAGCCCCTGAAACCGAAACTCCGCAATAATCCCTCCAGACAAACACGAAAAGCGCAGGTCCTTAGGGTCCTGCGCTTTTTTTGTGCCAACCCAGCCTAGTGAGTCTGGAAAAACTCCACGACTTCGCCGTTGGGGCCTTTGAAAAAGGCAATCGTCACGTTCAGCCTGTCCAGCGTCAGATCCTTGGGTTCGACCGTGATCTCGCATCCGGCCGCTCGCACCCGCTCAGTGGCGGCGCGCGCGTCTGTAACCGCCAAGGCAAAATGCGTCACCGGATCGTTGGGGCTTTCGGCTCCAGGTGCGGGTGACTCGGCCGTGGGGGCGAAGAGTTCGAGGTGACTTCCGTCGCCTGCATCCAAGAGCGCGATCTTGCGCTCAGGAGAACCAAATTCGGCGACTACCTCCATGCCCAGCACATCTCGGTAAAAGCTCAGCGACGTTTCCCAATCGCGCGTCTGCACGGCCACGTGGTGCATTCCACAACCGGCGATTATAGCGTTTTTGGCTCCTATGGGCATTGACGTTCGTCCTTTCCTTGCTTTGAGACCACTAAGCGCGCGAAACGCGCGATCGTCTCCTCCAAGTCAAATCCGTACACGGCCTTGTTTCCCGCGACGACCTGTCCGACCACGTCTGCTGGCAGCGCATTGTCGCCGCAACACGCCCCTACCAGCGCCCCGGTAATCCCGGCATAGCAGTCGATATCCGCGTAGCGGCTCCAGTGCCCCTCCCCATTGAGATCGCCTTGGTTGGCTGCCACTTGCAGCGCAAGGGACGGGTCGTCGGGATGGGACAAGAGCGCGGCAAAGGCAATGGCCAACGCCCGGAAGGGGTCGAAGACGCTGAAATAGCGCAGCTCCCACGCAAGGAACTCGGCCAATGCCTCGGCTTTTTTATCGGCGGCTCTCGCCAGTAGCGGCGGCAGTTTCTGCCGGATGAAAGTGTCCCCGAAATACCCTCCCAAGCACAGGGGATCCAGCGCCAATACGGCATCGACCAAAGCCGACGGCGACATATCGGCCAATGCCGCCCCTTGCGCCGCTGCCAAAAGCGCGGTGGCCTCGCGGGCGTAGCCGATTGCAAAAAAATCCGCCTCATAAGCCGCGCGATAGGCTCCTGCGGGGTCGCCGGGAAAGAGCAGACCCGCCGATGGCAGCACCAACAGCCCAGCCAACGTCGGATAATTAAGCCCGATACTCCGCGTGGCGAGTACCGCGGGCGACACTCCCGGATAACGCGGCGACTCCTCCCCCAGACAACCGCGGCTAACCCCTTCCCACAGCTCAAACTGCTCGCACGCTAATTTGTCATTGCTGGGAAAGAAATCCCCGGGCCGCTCATACACATCCAACAATCGCCGCGCCACTTCCCGATCCCCCGGCATCCTCCCCAACTCGACGGCCAGTTCCATAAAGAGATAATTGTAGCGCACATCGTCGGTACCCGTACCCGCTGGGGCTTCGCTCACCCACATCCCATGCGGCCCCTTTTTCCCGGTGAATGGATAAAGCCGTGCCAGCCACTTTTTCCCCGTGCGCTTTTCAACGGCGTCTGGCGGCGCGAATTCAAACGGCGCACCCAAGGCGTCTCCCCAAGCCTGGGCCAGCACCGAGCCGCGGATGCGCGATTGCAGCGTCGGTTTCATTTCACCCATCGGGGCCGAGGTTTAAAGCAGATAAAAGAGGATGTAAGCCGCCAGTCCAGTGCCGACTATGGCACCGCCGTAGCAGAAGTAGTGAATGGGAAGGATCAACTTCCGCACCCCAAATTCGTGGAGCATGAAGCGGATGCGGTGCGCCGCATGGTAAAGAGGTAGGACGGCTACGACGAAAAAGAACACCTTGGCCAGCGGGTGGCTGAGCAACCTGCTCATGGCCTCGTATCGGCTCACTTCCGCGCCGACCAAGCCAAGCGGCTCGGCCAGCCCGACGAAGTAAATCAACACGGGGACCAGCATGGCGGCTACCACGCCACCAGCGGAAAATAAACCCCACCAGAAAGGTTCCGTTTTGTCTTGTTTGTAGCTCATGGCTATAGCACGTACAGGAAAATGTAGCCGACGACCGCCGATACGAAGAAAAACCCGACGAAAGCACCCGCCGTTACCAACTTAGGCGGCACGGTAAACGCGCCCATCCGCACGACCTGGACCCGGCCCATTACCCCCAGCCAAGTGATCGTGTGGTAGAGCGCAAAGACAAACGCCACCGCGTAAAAAGCCACAAACGCCGGCGTCGTCAGTAAATCGCGGCAATCCTTATACGCCTCCGGCCCCTCGGCCAGCGCAAAGAGCTGGTAGAGAAAGAGGATGACGAAGGCGGCGACGAAGACGCTGCTCAATTCGCGCATCATAAACAAGAAGTAGTTGCGGCTCTTCAGCCACCAAGTCGGCGACAGCTTTGGCTTGTAGGTTTCGTACGACTGGCTCATTTGTTCCCCCAAGGCATGAGAAAGGATTTGAACCAGTTGGTCGTGGTCTCGACCTTGGTGCGCTGGATGGCCGCGGCTGGGTCCACGTCCTTGGGACAGACCACCGAGCACTCCCCGATAAAGGTGCATTCCCAGATGCCCTCACTGCTAGCGGCTACTACCGTGCGCTGGGCATGGCCTTCGTCGCGCGAGTCGAGGTTGTAGCGGTAGGAAAGCGCGAGGGCCGCTGGGCCGACGAAGACGTCTTCCAGCCCATAGACGGGACAAGCAGCGTAGCACAGCAGACAGTTGATGCACTGGCTGAACTGCTTGAACTCCTTTAGTTCCGCAGGCGATTGCAAGTACTCGCCTTCGGCGACCGGCTTTTCTTCCTCGCGAATGATCCACGGCTGGACCGCCTTAAGCTTGTCCATAAAATCGTCTATATCGACGACCAAATCGCGGACGATTGGGAAGTGGGCGAGGGGCTGGACCACTAGTTCATTCGGGTAGTAGTCCTTGAGAAAAGCCGCGCAGGTCAACTTAGGTTCGCCGTTGACCATCATGCCGCAGGAGCCGCACACGCCCATGCGGCACGACCAACGGTACGAGAGCGTACCGTCAATGTGGTCTTTGATGTAGTTGAGCGCGTCGAGGACGACCCAGTCCTCCTGATAGGGAACCTCGTAAACCTGCTCGGTGGGTGCGTCCTCCTGCTCAGGTCGAAAGCGGGTCACCCGAATGCCAATGGTCTTGTCGCTCATAGCTCCTCGTCAATCAGTAGGTGCGCTCTTGGGGCTGCCAGCGGGTAATGACGACGTCTTGGTATTCAACGCGCGGCGCGTCATCGGTGCGATACGCCAAGGAGTGGCAGAGGAAATTTTCGTCGTCGCGCTCCTCGTAGTCCATGCGCGAATGCGAGCCGCGCGACTCACGGCGCAACAGCGCCGAATGGGCCACCGTCTCGGCCACGTCGAGCAGCGAGCCCAGCTCCAACGCAGCAGTCAGGTCGGTGTTAAAAACCGACGAGCTGTCGTCAACTTGGACGCGAGTGTAGCGTTCCTTGAGCTTGGGCAGTTCGGCGCAGGTCGCTTCTAGGCTCTCCTGTTCGCGGTAGATGCCCGCCCCTTGCTCCATCGTCTTCTGCAGATCCGTGCGAATGTCGGCAATGCGCTCGCTGCCTTCGTTTTTGAAAAATGCCTGTTCAATCCGCTGCCACTCGTCGGCAGCCATCTTCTCCAAGCTATCGTACGACGGTGAATTAACCTCTGCGGCGTACTCGGCGGCATACTGGCCGGCCCGCGCGCCAAATACCAAAAGCTCGGACAGCGAGTTGGAGCCGAGGCGATTGGCTCCGTTGATGGTGACACAGGCCGTTTCCCCGGCCGCGTACAAGCCCGGAATCGGCGTCGCCGTAGTAATGTCGGTGTGAATGCCGCCCATCATGTAGTGGACCACCGGGCGCACGGGCACCGGCTCGTACACGGGATCGATGCCCACGTAGTTTTTGGTCAGCTCGCGCACGAAGGGGATGCGCTCGTCGATTTTCTTTTCGCCCAAGTGCCGCAAATCGAGATGGACATACGTGCCGTACGGACCGGAAAAGACCCGATCGGCGCGCTCCTCGTGGACAAACGCCCGCGAAACCATGTCGCGCGGGCCTAACTCCATCTTGTCGGGCAGGTACTCGCTGAGGTAGCGGTCTCCCTTGTTGTTGATTAGGTAGCCGCCCTCGCCGCGCGATGCCTCTGTCATCAGGATACCCGTGCCCGGCAGCCCAGTGGGATGATACTGCACAAATTCCATGTCCTTGAGTGGACAGCCCGCTCGGTAGGCCATGGACATGCCGTCGCCGGTCTTGATGGCGGCGTTGGTCGTAAAGGGGAAAATGCGCCCGCCGCCGCCCGTGCAGATGATCACGGCCTTGGCGGGAATCGCCTGCATGGCACCTGAGCGCACGTTGATCGCTGCCACGCCGCAGGCCGCGCCGTTGTCGTCGAGCAGCAACCGCGTCCCAAACCACTCGTCGTAGCGATGGATGCGGTCGTATTTGAGCGAAGTTTGGAAAAGGGCGTGCAGCATGTGGAAGCCGGTCTTGTCGGCCGCGTACAGGGTGCGCTTGACCGACATGCCGCCGAAAGCGCGCACGCTGATCCGGCCGTCGTCGTCGCGGCTCCAAGGGCAGCCCCAATGCTCCAATTGAATCAGCTCGTCGCGGGCCTCCTCGACGAAGACCTCGACTACGTCTTGGTCGGCGAGAAAGTCGCTGCCCTTGATGGTGTCGAAGGCATGGGAGTCGAAGCTGTCGTCTTCGTCGCGTATCACCGCTGCGGAGCCGCCCTCGGCTGACACCGTGTGGCTGCGCATGGGGTACACTTTGGACACCAAGCCGACGCTGAGGTTCGGATCGAGCTCGACGGCCGCAATCGCCGCCCGCAGACCCGCACCACCGCCGCCTACGATCAGTATATCGTGGTTAGGTACATTCACGTTTCAATCCACGCCCCGCACAGGGGCGACCTTTTGGGTAGGGAGGTTTCAATCCACCCCCATACAGGGGGCGATTCTCGCCTTCTCAACCGATAAAAAGAGGGCCTCTACACCTAGTGAAAGAGACTAAAAAATTAAACCATATCGCTGATGGGAGCAACAGCCCAAGGCGGCGAGATTACTCCAAGGCATCCAGTGCCCGCAGCCGGGCCACTTCGCGCGGGGTGGCCCGCCAAACCGGGCCGGATTCGTGACGCAGGGCATAGCCCAACGGCGTGAGTTCCTCAACCTCGGAGAAAAAGTGGTCCTGCCCCTTGTGAACGCAGTCCATCACCTTGTCGTCAGCCCCCGGGTTGCGCTGAATGCGTGCTCTAACCGTCAAGTCCGCTCCCTGGTCCAACAGGTGCTCAAAGGTCTCCCACCCCGTTCCCTGGTTGGCACCAATGGCGTGGAAGAGGGGCGTCTGACCGCCCACGCCGCTGTGGCCGATCTCGGCGCGAGCATCCAAATCAGCACCGCGCCTCAGTAGCAGGTTCACGGCATCCAACTCGTGATATTCGACCGCCACGTGCAGGAGGGTGACGCCTCGCAACGTGAGATGATCGCCATAGTCGAGCCAGAAGCGCTCCGAGACCAAGTCGGGACAGCGGTCGAGGCGCTGCTCCAGTTGGTCGAGGCGGCCTCGGTGGATATCCATCGTCGGCCCGTCCTCAAAAGTGGCCCCTGCTTCGACCAGCGCTTCGACGCAGGCGTGCAGATGAGTGGGAGGCGAGCGGTGATAAGTCTGTAAAAGCCCGTAGAGGACGCGGCAGTCCCAGCCTTCGTTGTACGCGTCGTCGGGGTGGACGCCCAACTTCAATAGGCGCTGCATGTGGTCTAGATTGTGATTCTCACAGCACCCAAAGAGCGCTTCGTTCAATTCGCTCAGATCGGCACCGAATTCGACCAACAGGCGCATGATGTCCAAGCTAGCGGCGATGCGGTCGGCGTATTGTAAGGGGGTATAGCTCTGCCCGTTCGCACATTCGACGCGGTGGTGCACCAGATGCGGGTGCTGGCGCAGCAGAGTCGCCAAGGCGTCTAAATCGCTCTCATCGAGGGCTTTCTGCAAGTCCGTACTATTCATATCCGTATTTTCTAACTTCGTCTTCGTCAAAGCCCATAAAGTGCGCCAGCTCGTGTACCAAGGTGGTTTCCACTTCCTGCGCCAACTCGCTCTGATCGGGGAAGTCCTCCTCCAAAGGCCCCTGATAGAGCGCGATTACCGGCGGCAAGTCGCCGCTATCTTCGAGGCGGCGCTCGGGTAGGGGCGTGCCAGAGAAAAGCCCGTAGAGCACTTCTTCTGGATCGCCGGTTATCTCTTCGACCATCTCGGGGTCGGGCCAATCCTCGACGACAATGGCTAGGTTGTCCAGCACTTGGCGGAACTCCTCCGGCAGGCGCAGGAGGGCCTTTTCCACCAGCTTTTCAAACGCACGGCGACGCACAACAACGCTACCAATCCGCGACGCTGCCGTCGTTTTCGTAGTAGAGTTCGCCGCCCAGTTCCTCTGAGTATTCGATCGTCTTTTCCACCTCAGACTCGATCAGGTCAAACCCCAACCCCGGCTTGGTCGGCAGTTCGACGTGGCCATCGACCACCTGCCAAGGTTCCACAAGCAGCCCCTCGCCCAACCCCACGTCAATCTGTTCCTGCACGAGAAAATTGGGCACTACCGCATCGACCTGCATACAGGCGGAAAAGGCCACCGGGCCGATGGCGCAGTGCGGCATGATGTGGATGTAATAGACCTCGGCCATATTGGCGATTTTTTTCAGCTCGGTGATCCCGCCCGCGTGCGAGCCATCGGGTTGGATATAGGAAACGGCCTGCTTTTCAAAAATCTCCCGGAACTCCCAGCGCGAGAGCAGGCGCTCGCCCGTGGCGATGGGAAACGGCACGTGATCGGAGACCTCCTTCAGCGCATCGACATTCTCCTGCGGAATCGGCTCTTCGACGAACATTGGCCGCATCCCCGCGAGCTGTCCACACACCTCAATCGCCAACCCCGGCGTCATCTTGCCGTGGAAGTCAAAGCACAGCTCGACCTCGTCGCCGACCCATTCGCGCATGGTGTAGGCGTCTTTGACAAAGGCGTCGATTCGCGCCGGAGGCTCGTGAGCGCGCCACGTGCC
>JAJEEZ010000431.1:0-7274 GCA_022820705.1 Candidatus Latescibacterota bacterium
GCAAAGTCGAGGTACGACGTGTTGATCATCGTATTCTGGGCGATCAAGCGATCCTGCACATCCTGTAGCCCCCCTGCCGAAAAAGGAGACTGTACCCACTGGATCAGTGCATCGGGAATATCGTCGCGGGCAAGGCGCAAAAATTCCATGAAGCGAAATTTAAAGCCGCGCAATGGCAGGTCTTCCTGCCAAGTAAAAAGCCCATAGCTCGTCTGATTGCGCCGGGCGCTACCGATCAACCACTCGCGTAGATGCCCGACCATGACCTTAGAACCGGGCTGCATTTCAGCACCCGCGTAGAAATTGTAGCCCCGGTGGTCGCGCTTGTAGGGATAATCGGGTTCGGTATCGTTTTCGAGGCGGTCTATGACGGTGTTGTTGTTCATGTCGGTACCGAAGAGAAATTCGGGCGGATCGACATTGTAGCGCAGAAAGGGTTCGACGTAATCGGGCTGCAAATTGTCGTTCTGGTTAAAGTCGTTGACCAAGTCGTTGTTCTCGTCGAGGCCGGGAAACACTTCGACATCCGCGGCGCGGGTCGTCTGCTGCCCCGGCACAAAACCACCCCCGGTAACGCGCCGCCGCCAGTCGGGGAAGCGGTCTTGGTCGTCGTTGTCCTCGACAAACTCATAGGTGAAGTTGAGCTCATCTTCGTAGTCGATAAAACCGCGCTGGTCGGGAATGACCATAGAGGTGCCGTAGTTCGGATCCATGGAGAAGGCCTCGCCATAAGCGAACCAAGGATAGCTCAACCGCGAGGCCGTGACGTAAAAAGCCTCGGCGCGGTCGGACGCTAGCGCCTGCCTTTTGACGATATTCTGATTGGGAAACTTGCGGTGGTGGCGATTGACGTTGAATTCGGAGCGGAGATTGAATCCGGCCAACTCGGAAACTTCAAACGTAAAACCCATGATTTCGTTGGCCGTTGGCAAACCGTACTGGAAGCGAACGACCTGTTGATTGGAGCCATCGCTGATATTGCCGTTGCTCCGCTTGACCGGCAAGAAGACCGTCTCGCCGGTGAAATTAGTCTGCATATTGGAGGTTACCTCTATGCGAAAATCATTGGCCACCACCAGCTCGATATCGATCTTGCGGGCTTCTTTGAAATCGCCGATCTGGTCCTTTACGCCCGGGACGAAATCGCGTTCGATGTCGTAACTAAGCGTCAGTACATCGCCGCCGTTAGCTTCAAGCAGGCCCTGACGCCGCGTCCCCCCGTCAATAGAAGGTTTTATTTCCGGATGCTCGACATCGTCGATGAAGATCCGTTCGCGGAACAGCAACGCACCGCCGGTGTTGTCTTCGGGCGAATCGTCGCTAAGGCGAACGACGATGCGGCGGACGTTTTCCGCGTTCAAGCGCCCCCCCAAGACGCCCTTGAGGGAATTTTCCTCGACGCTCAAGCGGCTGTTTCCGTGGTTGGCATTGACATACGTCAATCCGAGTGTGGCGAAATCGCCGACTTGGGCGACTCCGCGCAGGCCGTACAAATTGGTGAAGACCGTCTCTCTCGCTTCGGAGATTTCGCTGTCGAGGCGCTGGACGGCCGGATTGTCAATGCGCGAAGCAATAAGGGTCAAGGCGTATTTGTCGGACTGCATATCCCACTGGATACCGTCAAAGAGCGGCTTCGAGAAGGTCATCGGCGTCAGCGTGGTCCGCAGCTGTTCGCCGACGGTCAGTGCAGTGTAGAATTGCCCTTTGGAAGCTGACGATATCAGGACGCGGTTGAACCAACTATTAAAGCGGGGATTTTTGAAAATACTGCTGCCGAAATCGAGCGGGTGTTCCTGACGCCAGTCGTAGATGCGCCAACCCCGGGTGATATAGTTGCCGTACAGATCGTAATAGCGATCTCCTTCCAAGAAGAGGTTGACGTAGCGCTGGTAGTTATCCCGGGCGTAGTTGGTGTACTCGTAGGTCTTCCAGCCATAAAGGTAAAGCAGCGTCTGGGGCACGTACCATTTTCGCAAAACCGGACTCAGCGATTCAAAATCGACCGGCGTTCCCGTCGCTCTGTACGGATTGAAGAACCCACTCTGCAAGTCGGCCTTGAGCTCCAGTGGCAAGAGGGCGAGCAAGACAAAAGACCAAATGGCTTTATTCATCGCGCTGGTTTCCCGTATCGATAGCGGTTTGCATGGCGACGCCCGGCTCAACTAATAAACCAGATGGACGACGCGCTGTCGCCGTTCCGTCGTAGTGTCGGTCTCTACCTTGGCGTCCAGAATGTAGATACCGGGGGGCAACAATAGACCGCTCTCATCCCGACCATCCCACAGATAGTGCGTTTGATCCACCTGGTTAATGCTAGCGACTAGCGCACCACTCAAATCGTAAATCGCGACCTTGGGTTGGGCGGTGGTTTTTACCACCAACAAGCGTAGCTGCAACCTGTCGTTAATGCCATCTCCGTTGGGCGTGACAATCTCCGAGGTCACGTCCAATGCGCGGATGAGGTGCTCCTCTTGGGCAATCTCGGGCACGAACACCGTCAAAGCGCCTAGGTCTTCCGGCTGGATTCCCTGGCGAATATCAGGCTGCGTCGTAGAGCTTACCCAAGCGTCGAAAGCAGCAGCATTGGCCAACAGGCGCAGCGGCAGTTCTACTTCGATGCTGTCCCCGCGGACCTGTTCGGGCAAGTCGATCACGACCGAATCTCCGCTGGCCTCCACCTGCAACGGTTCAACCCGACGATCCCCTATCCGCAATTGCACCCCACCTTCGAGAGGATTCGGCAAATCGAACAAGAGGCGGTTGAAACCCCGATCGGTCGGTCTCGTGCGACCTCCGAGGCGGAAGGTAAAAACCGTCAGTGAATCGAGGACTGCTTCGCGTGGGGCAACGCTGGCGAAAACCCCGCCGCCGATGAGCGGATCGTCGAAATCGAGGGCTATCTCGCGCAGCGTCGGTGCCACCTCGGGATCTGCAGTCTGCAGGCGCACCTCCATTTGGACGAATCTCCTCGGCGTGGGCGAGCGGAAGGCTTCCCCAGGTTCCTTATAGGCCGAGCTCCACGCGCTCCAGTCGGCACCGGCTTTCGTCACTATTACTTCGGGCAATTTCTGGCTGGCCGGCAGTTTGTCCCAGCGTCCTTTGGGAACTTCGCGACCATTTTTGTCGTAATAGAATATCTCTTCGTCTAACGTATTGCCGGTGCGCGTGCGAAGTTCTATACGCGTCTCATCCGTTGTCTCCGCCTCCCAGCGCATTCGGCGCAGACTTTTGGCTCCTGCCAGATCGATAAAATTCGAGGTCATTACCACCTCGGCCGGATGGCCTGCGCCATAGAGGAAAATCTCGAATAAATGGAAAACAGTTGACCTGTTGACCGGAGATTCGTGATGATAGAACAGATAGCGCACTTTGCGGGCGGGAAAGCGAAAATCAAAATTGCGGTTTCTCGTACCCGCGCTGCTCAGCGTTTCGTTATCGACAAAGCTGAGCAACTGGTAATCGACCGGACTCTGAAGCCGCTCTTCCCCCTGAGTGGGAATCGGCGTGCCGTCCGAGGTCAATAGTTCAAAACCGGACTGATTCCGGTACGAATTCACCCCTAGCGTAGCAAACCCCGGCGGCGGCTCTACCATTGTTAGTTGATCAATCCAGAAGGTGGCCCCCAAATCCCATTCAAACCAATCGCCTTTATCGCGCCAGTCGAGGTCCCCCCGCGAGGTCAAAGTCCACCACGTAGCCGCGGTTCCATCCATGATATTGGCGATAGTGCGCGGGTCGCGCCCAGTCCGTATGACGCCTCCCCGCTCAATCGTCCCCGGAGCAATGTTGTCGCCTATGGCCTCGACCTCGACCACAGCCAGTGCCGCATCCAGACTTTTAGCGTGAGCGACGACGCGCACGTACTGAATGGACATATACTCTAAGGTATCGCTGGTCGCCAAATGCTCGCCGGTGGCGTTGCCCAACTCTGGCGTCACAAGATCGTACTCTATCACCGTTTCCTGGCTGGGCTGGGTCGTGCCGCCCACTCGGTCGTAGCGAAAAACGTCTTGGCCGGTGAGAAAAGGCGTTCCCTCGGTGACGAAAACGGAAAACTCCCGCAAGGGCCGCGCCCCCTCGGTATCGGGAAAGGTCAGCCGGATCTTTTTCGCTTGGACGAGGCGGCCCAAATCGATCTCAACCCACCAATCGTCGAGCGGGGCCTCTTGGCTGGGTTGCCACCAAGTAGTGGCCGCGCCATCGAGAATATGGGCGGCTTGGTCAATATGGGTACCCGCACTGCGAATTCCTCCCTGCACCTCTTTCCCCTTGGCGTTTAGGTGGAAGAATTCGGCCGCATCGGCGACGGCATCTATATCGCGTCGGAAATGTCTCAGTTCCACGCTGCCATCTGCCGCTAGCGATAGCACCCCTTGGGGAAAAGTCCATTGCAGCCACTGGTCTTGGCTGTTGATGAGCAGCGTTCCAGCATCTATTTCCCCGATGGGAAAAAGCGCCAAAAGCGTCAACAAGTACGTCCGTTGCAACATGCTATCCTCGGATGCTCAATACGCTACCGAAACCGAACGAAATTGCTCTGATACTTCCTTGTCTGCATCTACCTTTATGTGCAAAAGGTAGATGCCCGGAGGGACCAGCGCCCCTTGGTCGTCGCGCCCATCCCATTGCTCAGTGTAAAAACCCTTGCTGAATTTCCCGCGCACCAACGCCCTGACCCGCTGGCCTGTAAGGGTATAGATGCTAACTTCGGCGGCGATGTCTTCCACGCCCAGCAGCGTAAACGCGATGTCGAGTTCGTCATTGATGCGGTCGCCATTGGGCGTCAGGAACGACGAATCCAACGCAATCTCGGAAAGCGCTTCTATCGAGGTTCCCGTGGCGAAGACGCGGATGTCGTCGCTATGGAGTTCTGCACTCGCGTCGCCAGGATCGATCGACTGGGGCAAGTTTTCGCCCGTCATTTCCAACACCTCGCCGAGGAAGTAGGTAGTAAAATCCAACAAGGCCGTGCGAAAGGTTAGCCGCAGATGTTCCTCGCCATCGGCGCGCACTACTTTATGCGAGGGGAAATACACCGCTAAAACCCCATCGGCGAAGCGGACGCTGTCGGGTTCTACTTCCGCTAGCGGCTGTCCAATCTCCAACTTGGCGAACTCGGCCTCAGCTACAGTATTGAGTTTGAGCGCATCAAAGCCTAGCTGACCGTCGGTGCCGAAGCTAGCCAAGACGTCGTAGATAAATGTTGTCTCCTGGCCAGCCGGTGCTTCGGGTACCCGGTCTCCTCCCTCAGCCAAACCCACCTCGCCAATGAGGGATTCCACAAGGAGCGGCGAGTACTCAATCGCCACGGATTTCACTCGACCGAAAGTGTGGAAATCCTCGGCTACCATATTGAACTGAAGCTGCATATAGCGCCGTGCATCCGGCGAACGGAGCAACTGGCCGGAAAGGTCGTAGGGCGTTGACCAGAAACTCCAGTTTTGCTCGTCGAGCTTGATCGACGATTTGTCGCCAGGGCGATTGCCTTGGACAAAGGGCGATTTCTCCAGCGCCTTATTGTAAACCGCTTCCTCTACTTGCCGTTCCGTACCTATGTCGCTGATGATGTAATAAGCCTGCGGGGTGTCATCTTTGCCGGTGCGCGTTTCCAACACCAAGCTGATCGGCGCATCCGGGGCCGGAATGGGTTTGGATTCGCCTGGCGTTTTGCGGAATTTCTCAAACTCCCAAAAAATGCGCCCGAAATTCACCGGCGCTCCCAAGTCGATAACCGATGTGCGATAGCTAGTCTCCGGCGCAAATCCCTCGCCGTACACTTCAATCTCGCTCAGCATGTACACCTGTGCGATCAGATTGAAGGCAATGCGCAAAAAACGCAGAGTCTGCGTGGGAAAGCGAACATCTATAACGCGATCGGAGTTGACAAAGGTACGCGACAGTACCTGCTCTAGGGTGTGAGGCCTGTCTTCTTCGCTGAGCAGGAGAAAATCCACCGATTCTCTGGCACCCGATATTTCATAAGCCCGGGGGAAGCGCTGCTTTCTCAAGCCTCCGCCTTCGTCCAGTCCGGTAGCCGGGGGATAGAATACCACGCGGTTTATGGGAATGGGAAACGCAAAGTCAAACGTATATATATCTTCTCGGCGACCCCCACCCACCACAGACCAGCGCAGCTTAGTCACCGTAGCGAGATCTCCATCGATGACCTGAAAGGGTGCCGTGTGGTAAAGGGGCAGAATACTGGTCCAGAAACGAGGCGTTACCCCCAGTTCAAAATCGTCCCTTTTGGGTTGTTTACCTAGCTGCCAAGTGCTGCCCAAAATCGTGGTGTATTCGCCGCTCTCCGTGCGGGGGCCGGCGATGATATTCTGCTGCGGCAAGAGTTCAAGGGGCTGTAGGGCACCATCGACTGAGACCGTCTCCAAGCCTACTATTCGCTAACCCAGTTCGTCCCATGGTACCCCACCCTGTCCGAGGACCAAGGTGTGGACCTCGGCCCGCAGTGACTCGATGCCGCTCAACAACACCGCAGCAACGGCAATAAAAGTAATCCTCATTCGTCCAAACTCTGGGTTGCAATCCCCGTATGTTAGATGGGATCGCTTGTCTAGGGTGAATCAGCAGGTGAGTGGCTTATGTTGAGATGTAGGCGACAGAATATACGGCAGAAAGACGGCGCTATAAAGCCCTCGCGGTCGAGGGGAATCGCTTGTCACTGTTGATCTTATACCCTAGAATTAGAATTTGCCTCATGGCCGACACAGACTAGCGATAACACGACATGACTAATGCCACGCACGCCCTACTACTTCCCAACCAAGTTGACGAAGCCCTCGCCACGCATTTTGCCGAACTCGGCGTCGGCACAATCGCCGCCTACAAGCTCTGGTGCCATCGGCACGGCCTGAGCACAGCGTTAGATAAGACGCCGCAAGAGCGGTCTGAAGAACAAGCGCTTTTTGCCGCGTTGCAGCCCTCGGTAGATCCAGCAGCTAGCAAAGAACACGACCCGCGCCGCGCCGCACTGATCCGTCGGCTGTTCAACGGCGAGTTAGAGGACGAAAAGCTCAACGACCTGCTCTCGCGGCTGCGCGTCGAACGCAATGCGCTGGCCGACAATCCAGACACCCAAAAGGCCCTCGGACAGCTAGTGCTGCACATCGAAAAATACGGCCATTTGCTGCGGCCCATGCCCGTGCTCAAGCGCCTCGGTGCCAACCGCGCCAACACCTATATCGCCGCCCTCGGGCAGCTTGCCCGGAATCACCGCGACTGGCTGCGCCCACTGGAGGAGTGGCGGCAAGACACGGCCA
>JAJEEZ010000171.1:0-8887 GCA_022820705.1 Candidatus Latescibacterota bacterium
TGGTGGAGGTCGGCTCGTCCGCCGACAAAAAGCGCCGCTCGGAAATGCCAGTGCGCGAGCGAATCCACCCGTCCGAGGTATCTACCACTCGCTCCAGATCGGCGTTGGTGACCACCTTGTCGGGCAGGAAGTGCGCCGTGGCCGTAATGGCCGCGCGAAATTTTTTCCCCTCTTCAGCCACGCAAGCATCCGCCCCGAGCAGCCTATACTTCAGGCTCGACGTATTCGCGGCCTCGATAGAAACCGCAGCTCGGGCAGACGCGATGGGGCAGGGCGGGTTGTCCGCAGTGGGAGCAAGTCGTTCTCGCCGCCGCCTTGATCTTCCAGTGAGTGCGCCGCTTGTCGCGGCGAGTGCGCGAAATTCTTCTCTTAGGTACTGCAGCCACGAGGAACTCCTCTCAAGAACCTTCTTTGGGTTGGGAAAATTCAATCTGCGCGAGTGCGGCCCAACGCGGGTCCGCTTCTCGCTCCTGTTCGGCGGTGGGTTCGTCGGCCTCTTCTACTCCGCAGTGCGGACATCGCCCGTCAGCGTCCGGAGTGGGTATGCGCATCGGCAAGTCCAAGATCACGGCTTCGCGAATGTACGCCCGCAAATCGAACTCGCGCGTTCCCGGATCGACGATCTCGATGAACCCGTCTTTTTCTGCCGACGCCAACTCTTCGGGAGTAGCTTGGCGGCGCTGCAAAAGCAAGCGAAACCGCGCTGCGACCCCCTCTTGTACTTCCTCTAGACAGCGATAGCACTCGCCGGCAATCCGGCAGGTGACGACCCCGTCAATTCTGAAATTGTCGAGCGCGCGCCGCACCTCAACGCGGGTTTCAAAGCCGGAGGGAAAGGCGAAAAATTCGTCTTTTAGCTCCAGTTGCTCTGCGTGCAGCTCAAAGGCGAGCGCATTGGGGCCTTCTGCGAGGTCGTCGAGTACTAGCAAGGCGCTCATGGGCTTGCTCAGTCGGCAAAGAAAAACGCGATTTCGGACTTGGCGTTGGCCGCTGAGTCCGAGGCATGCACGGCGTTACACTGCACGTCCGTGCCAAAGTCTCCGCGAATCGTGCCGGCGGGTGCCTCCAGACTGTTGGTCGGACCGATAAAATCGCGCAAATGCGCCACCGCGTCGGCGCGCTCTAGCACCATCGGCACCGCTGGCCCCGAGGTCATAAATTCCACCAATTCGCCGTAAAAGGGTCGCTCCCGATGCACGGCGTAGAAGGCCCGCGCCTGCTCGGCGGATAGCTCGACCATGCGCAGGGCGCGGACGACAAACCCCTCACCCTCGACGCGGGCAATAATTTGGCCGATGGCGTTTTTGGCGACCGCATCGGGCTTGACGATCATCAACGTGCGTTCCATAGATATAAAATTTATTTCCTTAGCAAGTGTTTCCCCTAGTCAAACGAAATCTTGGAAGATAGGAGCCAATCGATTTTGTGTCAATGGACGGCCCGCGCAACAAAATGCCCTAAGTATCGCTTCCATAACGAGTTCGGCGCATATTTCTTGACAGAGTAACACGCCTCTCCTAGATTGGCCAATGCTATGGATCATCCGCTTTTAGCCGAAGAAGGCAAGGTCATCCGCGACCCGGTTTGGGGCTATATCCACTTCCCCGCTCCCGTCCTCGCCCTCGTCGATACCCGGGCCTTCCAGCGCCTGCGCAACATCTCCCAACTCGGCTACGTGCATCTGGTGTACCCTGGCGCGCGCCACTCGCGCTTCGAGCACTCGCTGGGCGTCTATCACTTGGCCAAGCAGTTTTTAACTCGCCTCCTCGACTCGGACCCGCCCCTCGCGCTGAGCGAAGAGGACGTGCGCGTCTTCATCGCCGCCACCTTGCTCCACGACATCGGCCACTACCCCTTCTCGCACACCCTCGAAGAGCTAAGGCCCTTTTTCATCCGGCACGAAGAAGGGGCCAGGCAGATCATCGAGGACCAAGACGGCGAACTTTACCAGACGATCGCCGATAAGTTCCAGATCGACCCAGCGCGCGTAGCCAACGTCATCGACTACGAAAACATCGGCCGCGCGGTTCCCCCCGAGGATCTACTGCTGGCCAACATCCTCAGCAGCACCCTCGACCCCGACAAAATCGACTACCTCCTGCGCGATTCCATGTTCTGCGGCGTCCCCTTCGGCGAGAGCGTCAACCGCGACCGCCTGATCGCCTCCATCAAGTTCGACCCTGAGCGCCAGCGGCTGGCCATCACCAGCAAGGGCGTCTCCGCGGTCGAGGCCCTAGTTTTTACCAACTACCAAATGTACCGCAACGTGTACTGGCACCACGGGGTGCGCTCGGCGTCGGCCATGTTCAAGCGCGCAGTGCAAGAAATCCTCCTCCACCCGCACAATCAGCTCGACTTCTCCGATTTCCACCGCCTCACCGAGAGTGGGCTAATCGCTCGCCTCCAGCGCGAGCAGGAGCGCCTAGGGCTGGAAACCTCTGCCCATCTCCTAGAAGGCACGATCCACCGCCGCCTCTACAAGGTCGCCGCCGTCATTCATCCCAGCGAGCGCACGCAGCCTCTGATGAACCGCCTCGACTTTCTCTTTCGCCATCCCTACAAGCGCCGCGCCAAGGAAATTGAGCTGTGCCAAGTCTTTGGCCAACGGCTCGGCCGCACGTTCCAAGGCCACGAGATCCTCATCGACATCCCCAGCTTCAACAAGACGCCCGAAGTCGATCTGAGGGTCTTCTACGGCCGCACGCTTCCCGAGGACAAGACCGACCCCCTGACCTTTGCCGATCCAGAGGTCTCCCGCCTGCGCGATTCGCTACTGCACAACTTCGAAGACCAAGCCAAAATTTTCCGTATCTTCTGCATTGACGACTCCGATCTGCGGGAGTTGGTGGGCAAAGAGGCCAAGCAGTATCTCAGTTGACGAACTGAATTTTCTGTCAAACGCCACATTGTTGCGAGGAGCTATCCGATGATACGCTCAATTGCCAAGCGAAAAGCAATTGCCTCCATATTCACAGCGGCATGGTCGATCTTTGGAACACAGAGCGGCTACGGCCAGCCGCCGGTTGATGAGGGCAAGATCTACTGGACCAACCCAGCGAGGGGCATCCATCGCTCCAGCCTAGATGGCTCAAATGTCGAACAGCTAGTCATCCCAGATTTGAGGCGTCCGGACAAAATTGCTCTGGATATAGCTGGGGGGAAGATGTACTGGACGGAAAGGGACTTCGATAACCTCTATCGGTCCAACCTAGACGGCTCCAATACCGAAGCCCTTTTAGAAAGAAAATATGAAGCTCCAGGGTGGAGCAGAATAACAGACATTGCCCTAGATCTGGATGCCGGCAAGATATATTGGACGGCGTGGTACTCCCACGGAGACTATTCTGTCTATGGATACTTGAGAGCGAACCTCGATGGCTCAGATATTGAAAATTTCTCCTACGATAACAACGTTTATGTTGATGGGACGAGCATTGCCTTGGATGTAGCCGGGGGCAAGATATACTGGATAAGCCCGTACCGGCCGTATAGCATTCTGCGGGCTGACTTGGACGGCTCTAATGCCGAAGACGTGATCACGGGATTAATAGGCCGCCTCACAGAGATTACCCTCGATATAGCCGGGAGTAAAATCTATTGGACAAACACAAGCCCCGATACGAATGGGAGTATAATCTACCGGGTGAACCTAGACGGCTCTAATGCCGAAAACGTGATCATGAACCCGGGATTGATAGGCGACCCCAAGGAGATTGCCCTCGATATAGCCGGGGATAAAATCTACTGGACAAACACAGACTCCGATACGAATAGAAGTATAATCTACCGGGCAAATCTGGATGGCTCAGACGTCGAGACCCTCATGGAACGGGAAGGGATCATTAGCTTTGCCCTCGACTTGGATCAAGGCCGATTCTATTGGACAGAGGCTAGAGGCACGATTCAGCGGGCAAACCTAGACGGCACAAACGTCGAGGACCTCTTTGCCCCGAAAGTGAGGTGGCCTTACGGAATGGCCCTCGACGTAGGCCGGAGGAAGATGTACTGGAGTGACCCGAGAGTGGGTTCCATCCAGCGAGCCGACCTCGACGGCTCAGGCATCGAAGTGTTGGTATCCGAATTAGATGAACCAAGGGGCATTGCTCTGACAGCCGAGAGCAAAATCTACTGGGCCGACTCGGGAACAGGAAAAATTCAAGCGGCTGGTTTGGACGGCTCACAGGTCGAAGATATCGTCACCGGGTTGGATCATCCAAATGCAATCGCCCTAGACCGGAGCAGATACAAAATATACTGGACGGACGGGGGTATCATTCCTTACACGCAAGGAGCTACCATTCAACGGTCTAACCTCGACGGTTCGCATATCGAAAATATCGCAACAATGCACTACACTTCCGGTTACCTCGCCTTGGACGGGGGCAGGGCCAAAATATACTGGACGAACGGGGCCGATTCAGTCTATGGTACCATTCAACGGTCTAACCTCGACGGTTCGCATATCGAAAATATCGTCACTGACACTGATTCTTTTTGGAGTCATTTTGGAGCCATCGCTCTGGATTTGGTCGGGAACAAGATATATTGGGGAAGTTTGACGACTTGGCCCTCCTATGAGAATGCACCGATACCGTATGGATCGGGAATCTATCGCTCCAACATCGACGGCTCGCACGTCGAACATATCCCTTCCGGGACTCTCGACGGCTCGCATGCCGAAAATATCTCTTCCGAGCCTTGGGGGCGGGGGTATTTACCAGCCATAACGTCCATCGCCCTATACATCTCCCACCCGACCTCGGTCTCAACATCTAGCACCACGCCAGCCATACCGACCACCAGCGGCCTAGACCCCAACTTCCCCAACCCCTTCAACGCCAGCACCCAAATCGCCTACCGCCTCGCCTCCCCCGGCTTGGTGCGGCTGGAAATCTACAACGTCTTGGGCCAGCCCGTGCGCACGCTAGTAAACCAGTTCCAGCCCGCCGGTTTCTACCAAGCCCCCTGGGACGCCCGCGACCAGCGGGACGCTCCGCTGGCAGCCGGCGTCTATCTCACCCGCTTGCGCCACCCCGACGGAGCGCAGACGCGACGATTGCTCTACCTCAAGTAGCCGATCGGAAGCGACGCCTGCTACACAACTTGGACCAAGCCAAAATTTTCCGCATCTTCTGCGTTGACGGTCCCGACCTGCGGGAGCTAGTGGGCAAAGAGGCCAAGCAGTATCTCAGTTGAAATGCACTTGGGTACACAGACGAACGGATAGAATGGGACAATCAGAGGGCAAACGAGAAGCCGGTGAACACAGCAACGGCCTCCAGATGGCACCCGAACAGATGCTTGATCTGGCGCGCAAGGCCGCAGAACTCGTGGTGGAGCGGATCGACAACCTGCCCAACGAAAATGCTTGGGAAGGAGAATTCCGCCGCGAACTCGAGAATTGGCTGGTAGAGGAGCCGCCCGAGACGGGCCGGCCAGCAGCGGAAGTCATTGAGCAGGCCGCACGCGATGTTCTCCCCATTGCGACGCGGCTGGACCACCCGCGTTGTTTTGGGTTTGTCCCGACAGCGCCCACTTGGCCCGGAGTACTCGCCGACTTCATGGCCGCCGGATACAACGCCAACGCCTGCACTTGGTTGGTCGCCAGCGGCCCGAGCCAACTGGAACTGGTCGTCATCGACTGGTTGCGGCGCTGGATCGGCTACCCGGAGAGTGCCGGCGGGCTGTTGACCAGCGGCGGCTCGGCGGCCAGCCTCGACGCCTTGGTCGCAGCGCGAGAAGCAGCGGGCCACCCCGAGCGGATGACTGTGTACATGAGCGACCAGAGCCATAGCGCACACATCCGTGCAGCCAAAATTATCGGCGTGCGACCGGAGTGCAGACGCCTGCTTCCGAGCGACGAGCACTTTCGCCTAGACATGGAGACGCTCGCCCGCGCTGTGGCCGACGACCGCGCAGCGGGGTTCAATCCCATCGCGATATGCGCCAACGCCGGCGCGAGCAGCACCGGAGCCATCGATCCGCTCGGAGCCATGGCCGACTACTGCGCGGCGGAAGGCATCTGGCTGCACATCGATGCGGCGTACGGCGGCTTCGCAGTCGTGACCGAGCGGGGCAAAAAGCTACTGCATGGAATCGAGCGCGCCGATTCGGTTGGGCTAGACGCACACAAATGGTTCTTCCAGCCTTATGAAGCCGGCTGTCTACTAGTCAAGGATCTAAGCACGCTTGAGCGCGCTTTCGGCGTTCACCACGACATTCTCCAAGACACAATATGGGGCGCAAACCACCCGAACTTCTCGGATCGCGGCCTGCAACTGAGTCGCTCGGTGCGAGCGTTGAAAATTTGGATGTCGGTCCAGACCTTTGGGATGGCCGCGTTCCGGCAGGCCGTGTCAAAGGGAATGGAGTTGGCCGATCAAACCGAGGAGTACGTCCAGGCGAGCCCGACCCTAGAGATGTTGACCCCCGCGTCGCTGAGCATCGTGTGCTTCCGGGTCAACCCCGCCGACATGGACCTCGACGAGGAATCCCTCGAAGCAATCAACAGGAAGGTGCTCGCCCACGTCTTTTGGGACGACCAAGCCTTCGTATCATCGACCCTTCTCCATGGAAAGTTTTCGCTGCGGATGTGCATCGTCAACCACACTACTACCTGGGACGATGTGCGCAAGACCCTAGAGGCTATCGAGCGGTTTGGGCGTGAGGCGTCAGCCTAGAGGAGGACATTGTATGTAGAAGCGGTTTTACACCTGAGCCTCTCTCAGGTTATGAAACCACTTCTAGTCAACGGATTCACAGGGCGTACTGCGGTATCTTCAGCAGTTCGCCATTCTTCAGCGCCGACTCGTGCGCGACGATGCCGCTGACCGTCATGTTAAGTGCTTGGGCCACGTCGATGAGAGGCGTGCGGTCCAGCAGGATCGCCTCGACGAACTCGCACATCAGATAGCCGTGAGAGCCGCCGTGCCCGCCGGCATCCACCCCCGGAGGAAGAGGTGGGCGCTTGAATATTGGCACAGAGTCCTGCCCGTCACTCTGGAACGCGCCGTAGAAAGTCCCCTTCTCCGTGCGAATCCGGCCCGTCTCCCCGCCGACACCCGGCGTGTCCCAGCTAACCCCCATCCGCGCCATGCCGCCGTCGCTAGTGCGAAATAGCGCGATTTCAGTGCCAAATGGGTTGCCGTAGCGATTGTTTGCAGCCTTCAGATGATCGACGCTGCTAGGCACGCCCATGCAGGAGACCTCGGTGAAGCTCCCGCCGGTGACGCCCATGTAGTAGGCATTGGAGTGCGTGGGATACCACTGCGGGGGAGCCCCAGTGCGCCAGCCCTCGTGCGCGGCCAGCGGCGTCGAGAAGTAGTGCCAGTATTCACCCTCTGCATAGACGACTTTTCCCAGCGCGCCGGCTCGGTACAACTCCCGCATGTTGTAGAGATCTTCGTGGAAGTACGAGGTTTCGAACATCATGTAGCTGCGGTCGGCAGTCTTGGCCGCGGCGAAAAGCGCATCCGCATCCTCCAGTGATCCCCACACGGCGGGCACGGCCGATGCAACGTGTTTGCCAGCTTTGAGCGCGGCGATGGCCAGCCGGGCGTGACTCGGAGCGTCGGTGGCAACGAAAACGGCCTCGAGCGAGTCGTCCTCGATCAACTCTTCGCACGAGGCATAAGTGGTCGCACAGCGGCAAGCTCTGGCCAGTTCGGCCCGCTTGTCGGGGTCCAGTTCGGCAACCGCGGCAACAGTCACATTCGGGTGGTCCTGGAAGTGGAAGGCCGCACCGAAATTGCACACGCCATATCCGGCGATACCTACGCGAATCACCCGGTCGGACACGGGTTGCCAGTCCTTCGACGCCTCGTAGTCAGTAACGGCCTCCTCAAAACCCTGGATCGGGACGGCCTCCGCCGTCGGTTCTGAATCAGTCTTCTGGTTCATCATTCCCCCTTTAGTGTCTCAACTCTCGCACCTCCAGCTACGTGGTGCGGGTTGGGAACGATAAAGGGACCTTACCGATGCGTTGTCAATACGGCCCCTTGACAACGCGTCCGCAAAGGCTTCTTATCGTTCCGATCCGTACCAGAGGGAGCGATAAACGTGGACGCGCGACAGGAAAAGCTGCTCAGAAGAACCTTCCTCGACTACCAGTCGACGGCCGAGTTCATGAACAATCCGCTCATCGTGTCGCGGGCGGAAGGGCTCTACTACTGGGATACGGACGGGAAACGCTACTTCGACGGCATCAGCGGTATCTACTCAACCCTGCTCGGCCACCGCCATCCGCGCGTCGAAGAGGCCATGCGGGCCCAATGGGACAAGCTCGCCTTCGCGCCGCCCATGCACGGCACGGCCGATGTGACGCTTGACTTCGTCGAAAAGCTCGGCAGCGTCACGCCCGACGACCTCAACTACGTAAAAGCATTCAGCGGCGGCTCGGAGTCGATGGAGGCGGCGATTAAGTTCACGCGCCAGTATTTCAAGCAATCAGGCCATCCGAATAAGTACAAGTTCATCAGCCGCTATCAAGCCTACCACGGCGCTACCATGGGAGCCATGGCGGCCAGCGGCACGGGAGAGCGCAAAACCCCATTCGAGCCAGCCCCGCCGGGCTTCCTCAAAGTATTCCCCCCAACGCACTACCGCGACCGCTTCGGCGACTGGGATGAGGCCAACCGGTTCGCGGCGCAGCAGTTCGAAGATGTCATCATCAGTGAAGACCCGGCGACAGTGGCCGGCATCATTCTCGAACCAGTGTCGAACACCGGGGGTATCATCACGCCCACGGACGAGTACTTCCAGATCATCCGCGACACCTGCGACCGCCACAACGTCGTGCTCATCTACGACGAGATCATCACCGGCTTCGGCCGCACGGGAGCGATGTTTGCCGCCCACACCTTCGGGGTGACGCCCGACATCATCTGCG
>JAJEEZ010000155.1:0-8715 GCA_022820705.1 Candidatus Latescibacterota bacterium
CAGCCGATGTCGTCGCCAAGCTGCTGGCCGACGCCAATGCCGTGGGACACGATTCGCACGGCGTCATCCGCATTCCCCAGTACATAAGCACCATTGAAAAGGGGGAGATCGTCCCTCACGCCGAGGTCGAAGTCGTGCGCCAGACGACCGCGGCGGCCGTGCTCGACGGACGCTGGGGATTTGGCCAAGTCGTGATGAACCAAGCGGTGGAAATGGGCTTGGAACGCGCCGGCAACTGCGGAGTCGCAGCTATAACCGTCAAAAACGCCAACCACATCGGTCGCCTCGGCAGCTATGTGGAGCACATCGCCGAAGCGAACATGATCGGCCTGCTCTGCGCCAACTCGCACGGCGGCGGTGCCAGCGTGGCCCCTTGGGGCGGTATCGCCGGGCGCTTGGCCACCAACCCGCTGGCGGGCGGCTGGCCCGACGGAGAAGGCGGCGCACTCGTGCTGGACATCACGACCAGCGTGGTGGCCGAGGGCAAGGTGCGAGTCAAGCGCAACCGAGGCGAGCCGGTCCCCGAGGGATGGATCATCGACGCGGCTGGCCAGCCATCGACGGACCCGGCGGACTTTTACGACGAGCCGCGCGGCAGCCTCTTGCCCTTTGGCGGCGTCATGGGCCACAAGGGCTACGGACTCGGGGTCGTGGTGGAACTGTTGGGCGGGGCGCTGAGCGGGGCGGGCTGTGCGCGGGGCCGGAAGGCGCGGATCGGCAACGGCTGCTTCCTGCTGGTCATCGACATTGGGCGCTTCCAGCCGTTTGCTGAGTACGCGGCCCAAGTGCGGGCGTTCGCAGACTATTTGCGGTCCTCGCCCAAGGCCGAAGGCGTCGATGCCATCCTGCTGCCCGGAGAACTGGAAAAGCAAGAGCGGCAGCGGCGCCAGGCCGGTGTAGTCGTCGAGGAAGAAACTTGGCGGCAAATCCTCGATTGCGCTCACCGGGTCGGAGCCGTTCTACCGAGCGTTTAGCACAAGGAGCACCATTTAATGAAAACGTCCGATCTCTTCATCCGCGCCTTGGAGCACGAGGGCGTGGAATTTCTCTTCGGCATCCCGGGCGAGGAAAACCTCGACCTACTCGAATCGCTGCGCGGCTCCGAACAAATCCAATTGATTCTCAACCGCCACGAGCAGGCCGCGGGCTTCATGGCCGCCACGTACGGCCGCCTCACCGGCAAGACCGGCGTCTGCCTATCGACCTTGGGACCGGGAGCGACCAACTTCGTCACCTCCGCCGCCTACGCCCAACTCGGCGCCATGCCCATGTTGATGATCACCGGCCAAAAGCCCATCAAGTCGAGCAAGCAGGGGCAGTTCCAAATCGTCGATATCGTCGAAATGATGCAGCCCCTAACCAAGTACACCCACCAGATCGTCAGCGGCGACAGCGTGCCCTCCCGCGTCCGCGAGGCATTTCGCTTAGCCGAGGAGGAGCGGCCCGGGGCTGTGCATTTAGAACTGCCCGAAGACATCGCCTGCGAAGACACTGACACGCCACTGTTCCCCAAGGACCGCGTGCGGCGACCCATCCCAGAGGAAAAGGCCATCGCCCAAGCCGCCACCCTAATCGAGGACGCACAAAGCCCTCTCTTGCTCATCGGGGCCGGGGCCAATCGCAAGCGCACCTCCAAGATGCTGTTCAACTTCATCCGCGACACCGGCATCCCGTTCTTCACCACCCAGATGGGCAAGGGCGTCGTCGACGAACGCGACCCGCTCTTTTTGGGCAACGCCGCGCTGTCGGCCAACGACCCGTTGCACTGTGCCATCGACCGCGCCGACCTCATCATCAACGTCGGGCACGACGTGGTCGAGAAGCCGCCGTTTTTCATGGAGCCGGACGGCTTACAGGTCATTCACGTCAACTTCTCTTCGGCCTCGGTCGATCCGGTCTATTTCCCCCAGCTAGAGGTCATCGGCGACATCGGCAACAGCATCTGGCAGTTGCTGCTGCGAATCAATCGGCAAAGAACTTGGGACTTCAGCTATTTCGCCAAGGTCAAAGAGTGGATCGACGGAATCCGCGCAGCCGGCAACGACGACCCCGGCTTCCCCATCGCGCCCCAACGGCTCGTCGCCGATGTGCGCCGCGTCATGTCCGACGACGGCATTATATGCCTCGACAACGGTGTCTATAAAATCTGGTTCGCCCTCAACTATCGCGCCCACGAGCCTAATACGGTGCTGTTGGACAATGCTCTGGCGACGATGGGGGCCGGACTGCCTTCGGCCATGGCGGCGCGGCTGGTGGAGCCGGACAAACAGGTCATGGCCATCTGCGGCGACGGCGGCTTTATGATGAATTCCCAAGAATTGGAGACCGCAGTGCGCCTCGGCATGAACCTCGTGGTCCTCATTCTGCGCGACGACGGCTACGGCATGATCAAGTGGAAGCAGGCCGACATGGGCTTTGCCGATTGGGGCCTCGATTACGGCAACCCGGATTTCGTGCAATACGCCGCCAGCTATGGGGCCTACGGACATCGCGTCGGCGCGGCTGACGATCTGCTGCCGACCATGCGCGAGTGCCTCGCTGCGCCAGGCGTCCATCTAATCGAGGTGCCGGTGAACTACGCGGTCAATCAAGACCTCCTCGAAAAGGAGTTGATCTGTCCAGAGTAGCGGCTCCCTACTCAGTGGACAATCTGCATCAACCGCTGCGTCATGGATCCCTCTTGGGTCAGGGCGTAGATCACGGTGTTGACCGCAAACTGGAGTATGCGGGTCGCATCGCGTTCGGCGGCAAAGCCCATATACCCCCCAATACCCGAGTTGGCCCGAGGCACCGCCACCAGTCGCCCCTTGACGTACAAGCCCTTCACCACATTCCAGTAGTAAGGATCGTCAAAACGCGAGGCGCCCTGTGCGACGCCGTCTCCCAAGTCAAAATAGGCCGTGAATATCGGATGGTCTTCTCGCAGGCGTTCGGTGTAAAAATCGCGTCCCTTGACCAGTCCTCCGTATTTTTCCAGGGCCTCCGTCCAAAACCCCTCAAAGTCGAATTGCTCAGCCATGACAAAGCCCCCCGCCATCAGGTAGCGCGCCAGATTCTCCAACTCGTTTTCGTTGGGCTCGCCTTGGGGGATGACGATCGGCACCGTTAGAAAGCGGTCGTCATCAAAGGTAAAGCTGCCGACCAACTCGGCCCGCAATCCTGTCCACTCGTTGAGCATATCGCGCAGGACGTCGATTTCTCGATTGTTGAACCCGCCATCGACGACATTGGTCTGGGTCTCAGCCATATACGTGGCCGAGACCACGCGGGCGAATTTGACAAAGCCTTTGAGTCCCTGTTTGTCGTTGGGGTCCTGTATCACCAAGGCGCGGTAGCGGCCCGTGTCCATGGCATCGACATCCAGCATCTCCAAGCCCATGTCGATTTTATGCTCGGACATACGGCTGATCTCCACATTCGCGGTTACCTCCACGACCGGTTCCAGCGCCGCTTGGAGCGTCTGTGGGTTGCTCTGGCCGACTTGGAGCATATTCGCTATGCCGGTAGAACGAGCGATGATGGCGCGCGTGGAGAACGCCGCGGTAGCTTGCACCTGATCCATGCGGGCGGCGGCAGCGCGCACTTGGCGACGGATCATCGGGCGCTTGCGTTGGGGGATCTTGCGCAATTCCAGCGCCTTGGTCAGGCGCGGTTGGCGTTTGACGAATTTGGTGGTTAGCGGCCGGGGCGCTTTTTCAGCCTGCTGTTGGAAGGGGTTGAGCAGAACCAAGATCGCGTTCAGGAGCACGGCGATTCCCAGCGACAGCCAAAAAGATTTGCGCAGCGGGCTGAGCAGGGCATTGAGATCCAAGCCAGCGGTAATGCGCGCAAAACGCGACAGTCGGTTCATAGATCGTTATCCAGCCTGCTCATCCGCACGAGACGAGGCGGCAGTTCGAGTCGTACTGCCTTCGGGATTTCCCCGATAATATAGAAAATTACTAACGCGTGGCAGGAAGGATGGGCGGGTGCGACGGCTCGCACAAAGAGGCTGTTGACCGGGAGAAGACCCTAGGCGTAACTAAATACTATCGGCTGATGCTCGCGTGATATATATCTATGCTATATATTAATCGCCAAAAAAGGAGGGACCAATGACCAAGACGGCAAAACTATTTTGGACTGGGCGCTCTCAGGCCGTTCGGCTGCCAAAGGAATTCCGCATGGACGGCGAGGAAGTGCGCATTCGCAAGCAAGGGGTGGCCGTAGTCCTCGAACCCGTTGTCACGGATTGGGCGTGGCTCGATTCTATCCAAGAGAAATTCTCGGAAGATTTCTTGGCCGCAGGCCGTAACCAGCCGCCGCATCAAATTCGGCCAGCCCTCGATACCGCCTTTGAGTAATGCGCTATCTACTCGATACCAACGCTTGCATTGCGCTACTGAACGGCCGGCCCCCCGCGCTTGCTAGTCGGGTGCGACGCCATACTCCTGCGGACTTTGGGTTGCCGGCTCTCGTGACCTACGAACTCTACTACGGAGCCTTTAAGAGTACACACAAGGATCGGAATCTCGGCTTGCTCGATCGCATCGCCTTTGAAGTCGTGCCCTTTGATGCGGCAGACGCTCGTGCAGCCGGCGCGATTCGGGCAACTCTTGAAGCGATCGGACGCCCCATTGGGCCGCTCGACACCCTGATTGCGGGTCAAGCACTGGCTCGCGGTCTGGTTCTAGTGACCGCCAACACCCGGGAGTTCGGGCGAGTGGAAGGTCTTGATTGCGAAGACTGGTCCATCCCCACCGAAGCACCTGATGAAACTCCACTTTGAACCCAACCTCGACTACCAACTCCAAGCCATCGACGCTGTCTGCGACCTGTTTCGCGGTCAAGCGGTCTGCCGCACTGAAGTCTGTTGACTAATGAGCCTAGAACAAAGGAACCCACCATGACCGACCGCCCCAACATCCTCGTCATAATGACCGACCAACAGCGCGCCACGGCCAGCCACCTCTACGGCAACACCTTCTGCCAAACCCCCTCCATGGAGCGCCTAGCCGCCGACGGCGTGCTCTTTGAGAACGCCATCACCCCACACCCACTCTGCGTGCCAGCGCGCATCTCATTTTGGACCTCGCAATTTCCCCACTCGCACGGCGGCCGGCGCAACCAGACCTTGATGCCTGCCGGTGCCACGCACGCTTGGCAACTCTGGAAGGAAGCTGGCTACACCACGGGCCTAATCGGCAAAAACCACTGCTTCCAGCGGGAGGAGGATTTGGCGCTCTTCGACGTGTGGAACGCCTTTACTCACGGCGGGCGCAACGAGGGGCCACAGACGCGAGGCATGGACTGGTTCCGACCGGAAGAAGGTCGCCGCAAAGTCGCCGCTGAGCACCGCCAACTCGCCCACCAGAATCCCCGCTTTAGCTACGGCACCTCCGAACTGCCGCTGGAAGACCACTCCACCGGCCTGATCGCCGGGCAGACGACGCGCTTCATCGAAAAACACCAAGACCAGCCCTTTGCCCTGTGGGTTTCCTTTCCCGATCCACACGAGCCGTGGCTGTGCCCAGCCGAGTACGCATCCTTGTTCCCACCCTCGGCCATTGATCTACCCCCCTGGCGCGACGACGAATTCGACGACGAGCGCGCCCCCGAGCGCAACCGAGTGCTCTACCAAATGCTGGGAGTGCGCCGCGACCCAATCGAAGACCTCTACGGCGTCATGGCCTCGTACTTTGGCATGGTGCGCTTTATCGACGACGCACTCGGCCAAATCCTCGACAAGCTCGACGAACTCGGGCTGCGGGAGCAGACGATTGTGGTCTTTTGTTCGGACCACGGCGACTTCATGGGCGAACACGCCATGCAGTGCAAGGGCGGGGTCTTCTACGACAGCCTGACGCGGGTGCCGCTGATCGTCTCTTGGCCCGGACAGGTCGCCACCGGAGTGCGCGACCAGAGTATGGCCAATCTGATCGACGTAGTACCGACGCTGTTGCACTTGCAAGAGTTAGAGCAGCCGCGCTCAATGCACGGAACGCCGCTGCCCACCGCGACCGACGCCGCACCTCGGGACGCGACCTTTTCCGAATACGGCTGCGGAGGGCCGCTCTTTACCATGGCCGACTTGGAAAAGCTGCCTCAACCCTATGGCCGCAAAACCCTGATCGACACTTTGCAATGGCGCGAGGCAGCCGGCCGCTGCAAAGTGGTTCGCACCCGCGAATGGAAGTACGTCCACGACCCCATGGGAGACCGCGACGAACTCTACGACCTCGTCGCCGACCCAAACGAATTGGTCAATGTGATCGACGAGGAGCAACACCGCGACGCCCTCGCCACCATGCGCCTGCGGCTAGCCGACTGGAGCATCAACACTGAGGACGGCCAGCCGGTACCCCTGCCCGATCGCACTCACTACGAGCTAGCCTAACGGCTCTTGCACAATCGGAATCCTGCCGGTATTTTATACATCATGATTTTTGCTATGCTTACAGTCGCTTCCGCACACAGCCTCAGCGGTCTCCCGTCGGGGCCGACGGCTACCACTACGACTACCACTACGACTACGACCATGTGCGCCGGATAGCGACGGACTAAAGTTTCTTTTCTAACCTCTCCCCGCTGTCGGCTACAATGACAGCGGGTTTTTTCATGCCAAGGAGCGCGTCATGCTGATCAAAGTCCCCCAAGGACAGGACATCGAATACCCCGGCGAGGGGACGCTCAAGGAGATCCTCGTCCAAGAGAACAAGGAACTGTTAAAACAATACATTGCCGCCCGCACCGGCGACGAGCGCATCGACTTCCACACCCAGCTCACCAGCGAGGCAGAAGTCGAGCTCATTCCCTGGGATGCGGACGAGGCCGCCTGGATCTATCGCCACAGCATGTCGCACGTATTGGCGCAGGCCGTGCTGCGCCTCTTCCCGGACGCGCAACTGGCCATCGGCCCGGCCATTGACGACGGCTTCTACTACGACTTCGACGTGGCCGAGCCTTTTACGCCCGAGGACTTGCAAAAGATCGAGCGCGAGATGAAGCGGGTCGTCAAGCAAAACCACAAGTTCGAGCGGATCGATGTGGCGCGCCAAGAGGCGGAAGAGATGGTCGCCAACGCTCCCTACAAACAGGAGATCCTCGCCGACTTGGAAGAGGGCCAAACCTTGTCCTTTTACAAAGACGGCGAGTTCATCGACTTGTGCCGGGGGCCGCACATGCTCGGCACCGGACAAGTCAAACACTTCAAGCTCCTGAGCGTAGCCGGAGCCTATTGGCGCGGCGACGAGAGCCGCAAGATGTTGCAGCGGATCTACGGCACGGCCTTTGCCACCCGCGAAGCCCTCGACCACCATCTGGCGATGCTGGAGGAGGCCAAAAAGCGCGATCACCGCACGCTGGGCAAGCAACTGGAGTTGTTCACCTTTGACGACGAAGTGGGGCCGGGCCTGCCCCTGTGGCTGCCCAAGGGGGCAGTGCTCATCGACGAACTGGAGGACTTGGCCCGCAAGACCGAACGCGAAGCCGGCTATCAGCGCGTGCGCACGCCGCACATCTGCAAGGAATCCATATACCTGCGCAGCGGCCACTTGCCGTACTACGCCGAGTCCATGTTCCCACCCATGGAGTTGGAGGGGGTCAAGTACTACCTCAAGCCCATGAACTGCCCCCACCACCACAAAATTTTCGCCGCTACCCCGCGCTCGTACCGCGACTTGCCCGTGCGCTTGGCTGAGTATGGCACGTGCTATCGCTACGAACAGTCGGGCGAGTTGTTTGGCTTGATGCGGGTGCGCTCGTTGCAGATGAACGACGCGCACATCTACTGCACGCTCGACCAATTCGAGGAGGAATTCCTCGCCGTCTGCCAGATGTACCTGCGCTATTTCGAACTGTTCGGCCTAGAGAATTACCTAATGCGCTTGAGCACCCACGCGCCCTCGGGCCTAGGGGCAAAGTACGTCGATGACCCCGAGCGGTGGGTCCGCACCGAGGACATGGTGCGCGGTGCCATGGCGCGAGGCGGGATCAACTACGAAGAGGTGCCCGACGAGGCCGCCTTCTACGGCCCCAAGATCGACGTCGAAGTTTGGAGCGCCATCGGGCGGCAGTTTACAATCGCCACCAACCAAGTCGATTTTGCCGTGCCCGGCCGCTTCGGCTTGACGTACACCAACGCGGCGGGCGAAGAGGAGACGCCCATCTGCATCCACCGCGCGCCGCTAGGCACGCACGAACGCTTTATCGGCTTCTTGATCGAACACTACGCCGGCGCGTTCCCAGTGTGGCTGGCACCCGTGCAAGCGGTCGTTTTGCCCATTGCCGAGCGCCACGCCGAGTACGGGACCCAACTCCACCAGCAGCTTCTCGCCGCCGGAATCCGCGCCGAACTCGACGCAGCCAGCGAGACCCTCAACAAGCGCATCCGCCAAGCGCAGACGCAGAAGGTGCCCTATATGCTGATCGCCGGAGACCGCGAAATCGAAGAGGGCAAGGTGGCAATCCGGCAGCGATCCGGCGAACAGCTCGACCCGCTCCCGCTAGCTGAAGCCGTTGCGCTGATCGGCGCTCAGATTAGTAGCTAGCGGCGATGTTCCGCCGCACCCGTTACATTGCCGGGATATTCTGGCAATTTCGCTACTACCTCCTTTGCACGGGGCTGGCGCTGGCTTTCTGGGACACCGCGTTGATCAAACCGTTCCGCTTCTTCGTGGTGCTAGTCCACGAGGTCAATCACGCGGCAGCAGCCCTGATCACCGGCGGCGAAGTCCT
>JAJEEZ010000008.1:0-4463 GCA_022820705.1 Candidatus Latescibacterota bacterium
GCCGATCTAGCGGCAGCCCGCACCCGCCTCGACGACCTCGTCGCCCAGCTCATTGCGGCCAAAGCCTAGCGCGACACGGCCGCAGCGCGCGCCAAAACCGCCATCACCTCCTCGCGCAGAGCCTCTGGCAGGTCTGCAAAGTCGATCTGCCTAGCCCCGCCGGGCAACTCGGCCCTGCTCTTGTTCCACTCCTCTTCCGCTCGGCTCCACCTGATTACCACACCATTGCCCAAGCGGATGAAATACGCCCCGTCGTCTGTGTAAAGTGTCGCTTGCATAGAATCCTCTCGCTGAATTGCGTCGTTTGCTTTCCCCGTTTGACCGCGTACTTTTTTAAGCATTCCCAACGCAGCAGACAAATCACTAGGACATTTAATGCAGATTTCCGCCCTTTGGGCCGCGGCCGATTTCGGTGCCCAAGTGCAACAGGCCGCCGAGCGTCTAGCCACCGAGCGCGTCTATGAGCGCATCCTCGCACGCGACCACACGGTCTGGCGGCCCGACCCAACCGAGATTGCCAACCGGCTCGGGTGGCTCGACAGCCCGCACGTCATGCGGAATGCCATCGACCCCATCCGCCAATTCATCGACGCCGTCCGCGCCGATGGCTATACCCACGCCCTGCTGTTGGGCATGGGCGGCTCTAGCCTCGCGCCGGAAGTCTTTCGCGCGATTTTTGGCGTCGCCAATGGTTTTCTCGACCTCTCGGTACTCGACAGCACCCAGCCCGACGCTGTCTTAGCCAAGGCGCGCACCCTCGACCCAGCCCGCACCCTATTTCTCCCGGCCACCAAATCCGGCGGCACCGTAGAGACGCTGTCCTTACTCAAGTACTTCTACAACCACACGGCAAACGCTGTCGGACCAGAGGAAGCCGGACGGCACTTCGCCGCCATCACCGACCCAGGCAGCGGCCTCGAAGCCCTCGCGCAACGCCTCGGCTTTCGCCACATCTTCCGCAACGATCCCAACATCGGCGGACGCTACTCGGCCCTGTCGTACTATGGCCTAGTCGCAGCCGGTGCCATTGGCGCGGATCTCGGACGCCTACTCGACCGGGCCGAGCGAGCCACTGCCGACCCGCAACCGGGCATTCAACTCGGGGGCTTCCTCGGCGCTGGTGCCCTCGCTGGCCGCGACAAACTGACGCTCATCGTTTCGCCCGCCGCCAGCGCGGTTGGTGCTTGGATCGAACAACTCATCGCCGAGAGTACGGGCAAAGACGGCAAGGGCCTGCTGCCAGTCGATCTAGAACCTGAGTGCGCTGCCCACACCTACGGACCCGACCGGCTCTTCATCCACCTCCGTTTGGACGACGCAGCCGATGCCCGCGTCCAGACCATCGCCGAGGCCGGGCACCCGGTTCTATGCCTCCAGCTAGCGGACGCCTACGATCTCGGCGCAGCCTTCTTTCACTGGGAAATTGCTACAGCCATCGCCGGATTCTTCCTCGGCATCCATCCCTTCGACCAGCCCGATGTCGAGGCGGCCAAGGAACTGGCCCGCCAGATGGTGACCGCCTACCAGCAACGCGGTGCGCTGCCCACCTCCACACCCGATCTCGTCGATGACCTCGCGCTATACGGACCAGTACAGGGCACCACCTTGCCACAGGCCCTAGCGCACTTTCTGGCAAGCGGCGAGTTAGGACGCGCGTACATTGCCCTACAAGCGCATCTCCCGCCGACTCCGACGACCACCGCCGCCCTACAGGATCTGCGCCGCCAGTTACTAACACGCACCGGCCTAGCCACGACCCTCGGCTTTGGCCCGCGTTTCCTACACTCGACCGGCCAATTGCACAAGGGCGACGCCGGGCGCGGACTTTTCATTCAGCTAACGGCCGACTCAGTAGAGGACGCGCCGATTCCCGACCAAGCCGGGGCTGCGGATTCTAGCATCACCTTTGGCGTCCTCGCCCAAGCCCAGGCCCTCGGCGACCACCAAGCCCTTGTCGATCAAGGAAGAGCCGTACTCCGCATCCATTTAGGCGCAGACATCAACGCGGGTATTGCCCAATTGCGCCGCGTCTTAGACCCAAACAACGACCCCACAGGAGAAGTCCAATGAGCCGAGCAGACATCGGCCTAATCGGCCTAGCCGTGATGGGCGAAAACCTCGTCCTCAACATGGCTAGCCACGGTTTCACCGTTGCCGTTTACAACCGCACGACCGCCAAAGTCGATGCCTTTATGGATGGTCGCGCCCGCGGCCAAGCCATCATCGGCACCCACTCGCCAGCCGAATTGCTCGCCCAGCTCAAAAAGCCGCGCCGCGTGATGCTAATGGTGCAAGCCGGCCAAGCCGTGGACCGCGTCATCGCCGAACTCGTGCCCCTACTCGATGAAGGCGACATCCTCATCGACGGCGGCAACTCCAACTACCAAGACACGACCCGCCGCACCCAAGAGCTAGCAGCCAAAGGCTTGCTCTACGTGGGCACGGGCGTCTCCGGCGGCGAGGAGGGCGCGCTCAAAGGCCCGAGCATCATGCCCGGCGGCAATCCCGCGGCCTGGCCCCACATCAAAAACCTCTTCCAAGCCATTGCCGCCAAAGTAGAAGACGGCAGCCCGTGCTGCGACTGGGTGGGACGCGACGGCGCTGGCCACTACGTGAAAATGGTCCACAACGGCATCGAATACGGCGACATGCAGATGATCGCCGAGGCATACGCCCTGATGCGCGAGGGGCTCGGCATTGAGCCGCCGGCACAGAGCGAAATTTTCAAGCAGTGGAACGAGGGCGAACTCGACAGCTATCTCATCGAAATCACCGGCGATATTCTCGCCAAGACCGACGACGAGACCGGCCAGCCCATGGTCGATGTCATACTCGACACAGCCGGCCAAAAAGGCACCGGCAAGTGGACCGGCATCGACGCCCTGCAATTGGGCGCACCAGTAACCGCCATTACCGAGGCGGTATTTAGCCGAGCCTTATCCTTCCTCAAAGACGAGCGCGTAGCTGCGGCCAGCGTCCTCCAAGGCCCAGACGCATCGTTTACTGGCGACAAAGACGCTTTCGTCGAAGACATCCGCCGAGCACTGTACGCAGCCAAAATTTGCTCCTACGCCCAAGGCTATCAGTTGCTCGCCCTCGCCGCCCGCGAGTATGGCTGGGACCTCAACTACGGCGGCATCGCCCTGCTGTGGCGCGGTGGCTGCATTATTCGCGCTCAGTTTTTGGGCCGCATCAAGGAAGCCTTTGACGCGGATCCAACGCTGGCCAATCTGCTGCTCGCACCGTACTTCAGCGCAGCAATCGCACAAACCCAAGCGTCTTGGCGCAGAGTCGTGGCCACGGCTGCGACGCTCGGCATCCCCGTGCCGACCTTTGCCAGCGCCCTCGCGTACTACGATGGCTACCGCTCTGCCCGCCTGCCCGCCAACCTCCTCCAAGCCCAGCGCGACTACTTCGGTGCCCACACCTATGAGCGCACCGACAAGCCACGCGGCATGTTCTTTCACACCAACTGGACCGGGCGCGGGGGAACGACGGCATCAACGGCTTACAACGTCTAATTCGCAAAAAAGCATATAGCAAAAGCTGTATTGACACACGCAATTTGTCGCATACAGTCGCTGGCAATCCATAATAAAAATAGCCCCCGTTGTCGTCTTTTTTTTCGACTGACAACAGGGGCTTGTCTCTAATACCTCCGATAGAAAATGAGGATATTTGCTGCACCTTCTTTTGCTACTTTTCCGTTAGTGCGCGCAATACCGTTTTGCACTGCATTTGCTAAATGCTATATTTTTTTTACATTTGGAAATGTTATACATACACTTAACTTAAAGATGAAAGGATTTTTTATGCCTACTCTCGCAGCCCTTTTGAAGGAAGAGATCGGCAAGATCGTCCGCAAAGAAGTGCAAGACCAAGTGCGCGAGTTGAAGAAAACAATCGCTCGTTTGGAAAAGATGTCCCCTCCGGCAAAAGCAAAGGCAAAAGCCCCTGCCAAACCAGCCGCCAAACCAGCCACCAAATCAGCCGCCAAACCAGCCGCCAAAACCAGCAAAGCATCCACCGGCGACAAGAGAAGACAACTCCGCATCTCGCCGAATACAATCAAGAAGCATCGCAAGCGCCTCAAGCTCTCCCAAGCCGATCTCGGCAAGCTGCTCAACGTTAGCACCAACACCGTTCTGCGCTGGGAAGCGGGCACCTCCAAACCGCGCAGCAAGCACCTCCCGGGACTAGGTCAACTCCGCTCCATAAGCATGCGAGACCTCAAGAAACAACTCGGCCAATAACAAGCTTTACAGAACAAACAAAAACCCCCTAGTCCGTCTGTGCGGCCTAGGGGGTTTTTGTTGCGACTTATCTGATTCCCTTACATTTTTACTTTTTGCTAGGTTTTTTGGTTTTCCTAACGGTTCTGATTCCTGTGGGTGCCAACTGTGCATTGAAGGGGGGCAAGCGTTGGCGTTGGTGGGCGATCCACCGTTTGAGCCATCTCAGGC
>JAJEEZ010000639.1:0-10709 GCA_022820705.1 Candidatus Latescibacterota bacterium
ACTGGTGTCCGAGCGCAGGGCGGTCAGCTGCTGCAAGTGAAACGGAGAAAAATCCCCCGGAAGGCCTTCTGGGGCTTTATCTCCCCAGTGTTGGAGCATAATCTGCGTGAGTTGCAAGAAGGCCGGTGCCAAGTCGGCTGGGTTCGCGCCGGGCTTGAGGAGGACGAATGTGTTGCACGAGCCTTCCCACTCATTAGGGGACTTGCGGAATAAGAGTTCCGTGTTCTCAAACGGCAGCAGCATGTTGAACTGAATCGACGACGTGCGCGGAACTGGCGCGGCCACGCCGGTGATGGTGAAGTCTTCGGTCCTACTCCTGCCCCCGATCGTCAAGCGCTGTCCCAGCGGATCGGCATCCCCGAACAGGCGTTGCGCCATTTCATAGCTCAGGACGACGGAGTTGCGCTCGGCCAACGCCGTGGCCGCGTCCCCTAGCAGAAGCGGGAAGTCGAAGACCCCGAAAAACGCGGGATCAACGAGGAGGAATTCCTCGTCGGACGAACTGCCTTCAAAGGTCGTCCGCACAACGCGATATTCTTTTTCCAACCGGCCCCCGTTAAGGCGTACCGTGCGCTCCACGTGTGGGGCGAGAGCCTCCAACTCGGGGGCGAAAGCAAAATCAATCCCGTCGGCGTAGCGCACTAACCCCTCCTCTGGATTCATGGCCTCGAAATAAACGCGATAAATCCGGTCCGCTTTGCTGTGGAAGCGATCAAACGACCACTCCTGAGACGCAAAGCGCCAAGCCAGCAGGCAGAACGCCATGCCCAAGCCCAGCCCCGCGAGGTTGATCGCCGTGTGCAGGCGATGGCGCATCAAATTGCGCCAAGCGACGATTAGGTTATTGCGTAGCATGACTAGTACCTCCTTCTCGCGCTAAATCGGTGCGAAATTCCCTACTCACTGCGCAGCGAGTCCACTGGATTCGCCGTCGCTGCTCGAACCGCGTGGTATCCCGACACCAGCCACGTCAGACCCAAGGCGATCAGGCCGCCAGCCGAGTAGCTGAGCAGGTCGAACTCAATGCGCTCCACCTCACTGCGGAGTAAAAACTCCGAGAGTTGGTAGGTCAGGGGTATGGCGATGACCACGGCGATCAAGACGAGCCGCGTGGACTGCGACGACAACAGCACGGCCACGCTCGCGGTCGAGGCACCGAGGACCTTGCGCACGGCTACCTCCTTGGTGCGTCGGCTGACGGCGAGGGAGGCCATGCCGAAGACGCCGAGACAGGCGATTAGCACGAGGAACCCGGTCACCCAGCGCAGCAGGCTAATGGTGATGGCGTGGCCAATGAAGCGCTCGGCGCTATGGTCGTCGAGAAAGCGATAGCTGAAAGGCACCCCGGGCGACAGCCGTTCCCAAGCCTCGCGCAGCTCGGCGAGGGTCTCGGGCACCCTCTCGGGTCGCACCCGCACCAGCACCGTCTCAATGGGACGACTCGGCAGGACGCTGAGCACGAGTTCCGGCACGAAGCCCCCAGAGCCGGGATCATCGTGCTGGAAGTCGGAGACTACGCCAATAATCCGCGGTCGGCGCGGCGGGTACCCGCCTTCGAGGTAAGAGCCGACGACCGGTCCCTCCAGCGTGGCCGCTAGCTGCTGGTTGACGAGCACTACGCGACCGCTGGCCAGCAGATCCGGGGGGAAGTCCTCGCCCTCGACTAGTTCCAAGCCGAGGGTGCGCAGGAAGTACGGATCAACCTCAATCTCCGAGGCCTCCTGCCGTTCCGGGTCGGCGAAGTGAAAGTCACTGGCTCCATCGGGGAATTCGCTGGAGCCGGACACCGCGAGTACGCCCGCAAGCGGGAGGACCTCCCGGCGAAATATATCGAGGAAGCGCTGCGACTCATGCACGTCGTCCCCCCCTCTTGAGGAGCCGGCAAACGTCGGGATGCAGACCACGAGCCGCGAGTCGTAGCCCTGCTCTAGGGATTCCCAATGATCGACCTGCCGGGCCACGACGAGGGCCGTGGTCAGGAACACCGTGGAGGCCACGAACTGCACGACTACTAGGATGCGGCCGGCACGGCCTCGCACTTGGAGCCTGTCCTGCATAATCTCGACTGGCTGCATCCGCGACTGCACCAGCGCCGGGTACGCGCCCGCCACCAGCCCCATGACCACGCCGAACCCAGCTAGGGCTACTACCGTCCACGGCGTGTACTGTAGGTCGAGGCCCAATTCAAATTCTCCGGGCACCGTCAGCAGACGATTCAGGCCCGGCAGCAAGATCTCCGTCAGCGGCACGGCGAGCGTTAGTGCGACGAAGCTGAGTAGCAGAGACTCGGCGAAGTACTGGCGCATTAGCTGTCCTCGTCCGGCACCGACCACCTTGCGCACACCCACTTCGTGCGCCCTCGTCAGCGACATGCCCGCAGCCAGATTGGCGTAGTTGATACACGCCAGCAACAGCACGAGGCCGGCGACGAATCCGAAGGTGTAGAGCGCACTCATCATCCTTCTCCCGCCGCTGAGTTGGGGATGCAGCCGCTTGTCGAACAGCGGCACGATGACGAGACTGCGATCCTTCTCCTGCTCCATGTACCGATCCAAGTCGAAGGCTTGGGCCGCCTCCACGCCCGCGGCATCGGCGATCTGGAGATAGGTCTCGCCTGGGCCGGCCCTGAAATCGCCGGCCCACGCAGTCTGGATTTCCCGGTGGACGTAGGGGATCACCCAGTCGAATTCCAAGCTGGATTCGTATGGCACGTTCTCGGCGATCCCGGTGACAATAAAGTCTCTGCTAATACCACGCCCCCCCAGCAGCAGAGCCTGGCCCATGGGGTCGTCGGAGCCGAACAGCCGTTGCGCCAGCCGCTTCGACAGCACGATCGAGTTCGGCGCGTCGAGCGCCGTGCCTGGATCACCCGTGATCAGCGGGAAGCTGAACAACTCAAAGAAGCCGGGGTCGGCGAACCGTCCCTTCGCCGTGATCTCTTGCCCCTCATAGCTCAGCAGCCCGTCCTCGTCTTCCGTACGGACCGAGCGCAACACCGAGGGGAGTGTGGCCACCATCTCCGGGCCGAGACCTCCCGGCATTCCGGTAGAGGCCTTCCCTTTCCAAGCTGGACGTGTCTCGCAGACTTGGTAAATCTGCTCACCCTTGGCGTGGAAGCGGTCCCACGTCAGCGCACGATACACGTATAGGCCGACGAAGATGGCCACCGCAAAGGCCACGGCCAGCCCACCCACGTTGATCGCGGTGTACAGCCGATAGCGGCGCAGATTGCGCCAAGCGACGATCAGGTTATTGCGTAGCATGGTTAGTACCTCCCTCTTGGTTAGTACCTTCCCTCTTGCTCTATCTTGCCGTCCAACAGATGCACCACCCGGCTACCGTAGCCAGCGTTTTTCTCCGAATGCGTCACCTGCACAATCGTCGTGCCCTCGTCGTTCAGCTCCCGCAGCATGTCCATCACCTCTTCCCCTTGCTTGGAGTTGAGGTTGCCCGTAGGCTCGTCGGCGAGGATCAGCGTCGGCTGGCCAATCAGGGCGCGCGCCACGCCGACGCGCTGCTGCTCGCCGCCGGAAAGCTGGTGCGGGAACAGGTCTTTTTTGGCCACCATCTGGAAGCGATCGAGCAACTCGCTCACCCGCGCCTTGCGCTCGGAACCCTTCACCTTTTGGTAGAGCAGCGGCATCTCCAAGTTTTCGTACACCGTCTGCTCGTCGATCAGGTGATAGGCTTGGAAGACAAAACCAATGTGCTGCCGATGGATCTCAGTGCGTTCCTTCTCTCCCATGCCGCCCACCTCTGCGCCGAGAAACCGATACGACCCAGCCGTCGGCTCATCGAGCATCCCCATGATGTGCAACAGCGTCGATTTGCCCGCGCCGCTCGGCCCCATAATCGACACGAACTCGCCCTCGGCGACGTTCAGGTGGACGTAGCGCAACACGTAGGTCTTGCGGGGACCGGATTGGTGGTACTTTTCGATGTCGTGCATTTCGATCATGATGTGCCTCCATGTCTTAGTTATTCAGTGCGCAGCGTTTCTATCGGATTAGTCAGCGCCGCCCGCATCGCTTGGTGACCCACCGTCAGCCCGGCAATGACGAAGGACAGAGCACCCGACACCAAGAACAGGCCCACGCCAATTTCCACGCGATAGGCAAACTCCTGTAGCCAGTGAGTGGCCAAGCCATAGGCGATGGGCACGCTGAGCAGGAAGGCAACGGCAACGGGTTTGGCAAAGTCCCGCATCATCATAGCGGTGAGGCCGCCGGGAGAAGCACCGAACACCTTGCGGATGCCGATCTCCTTGGTGCGCTCATGGGCGGCGTGTGCCGCCATGCCGAAGAGTCCCACCGAGGCGACGGCGATGGCTAAAAAGAGAAAGAGTGTGAGTGCGCGGCCCATCAGCAGATCCTCGGAGTAGAGTTTGGCGGCGACCTCTTCGAGGGAATTGCGCTGGATGGGGTGATAGGGCGAGACGGCAGCCCACTTGTCATCGATCACTTTGAGGACTGCGTCGAGATGTCCAGGTTGCGCCCGCACGAGAATGACTTCCACCCAGTCATCGACCGGTGCTATGACCAGTGGCTCTACCTTATAGCGCGGACCGTCGAAGTGGAAGTCTTCAACCACGCCCACGACGCGCAAGTCTCCCCAATAGTTGGAGAGCGTCTTGCCCAGCGGCTCCGCCCATCCCATCTGCTTCGCGACGGTCTCGTTGATGACAACCGCTCGGTCATCGGCCGGTTCGTCGGTCAGGGCGCGTCCTTGGACCACGTGCAATCCTAGGATTCCGACGAAGTCGCCATCCGCTTCAAACACGTTCATCTCTGTCTCCCCTTCCACTCCCTCTCCCTCGAACGAATTCCCTAATCTCGAATCCTCACCAGGGACTGACGTAGAAAGGCTTACCGCGGCGATGCGGCTGTCCTGAAGCAGCTTTCTCTTGAAGGTTCGAGCCTGATCTACGGTCAGGACGCTGTTGGTATTATGGACGACGACGACCTGTTCCGACTCCAACCCCAGGACAGAGTCCTTGCGGAGGAGATTTTGGATGTAATCGACTTGGTGCCACATCAGCAGCGTCACCGTCAGCAGCGCCGCCGTAACCGTGAACTGCGTCACCACCAAACCCTGACGCAAGCGCGTACCGCCTACGCGCCCTCCACGCACCGCGGCCGTCGGCTGAAAGCGCGCCACGACATAGGCCGGATAGGCCCCCGCGACCAGTCCGACCCCCACCGCCAGCGCCGCCGCCCCGGCGTAGGTCGAAGTCGTCCAGCGCAACTGAGGCAACTCGAAACCGGATCCCGCAATGACGGGCAGGAGCAGACTCAAGACCTCTGTTAAGGCAGCGCCTAGCACTGTCGCCGCAGCGCTCAACAGCACCGACTCGCTCAGGAATTGACGCATGAGCTGACCGCGATGAGCGCCGAGGGCCTTGCGCACACCGATCTCATGAATCCGTCGCCCCGCCCGTGCCGTCGCCAAGTTCACGTAGTTGACGCCGGCGATCATCAAGACTACCGCCGCTAAAATGGTGCCTAGCGTTAAATAGAGGGGGTTGCCCCTTGGGCCAAGGAAGTTGCCCAACTCCGTGTCGAAGTAGATCGATTTCAGAGGTTGCAGCGCGTAGGAACCAGACAACCTAGGCTCCTTGACGATGCCGGAGATGCGTGCAGCTACCGCAGCCGCGTCGGCACCGGGCGTTAGTTGCACGAAGATCCAGCTAGACGACACCTTTGTCCGATTCACCGTGTACTCTGTGGCAAAGGAGAGCAGCGCCGAGAACTGAATCAATGAACCGGAGGGCGGCTGGCCGACGATGCCGGTAACCTCGCAATCGAACTCCTCATTGACCCGGACGACCTGTCCGATGGGATCGCGCTCGCCAAAGAGCCGACGGGCCAACGGCTCGGTCAGCACCATGGTGTAGGGACGCGTCAGGGCCGTCTTGGGGTCGCCGCGTAGAAGCTCGAAGCTGAACACGTCGAAAACGCTGGCTTCCGTCCAAACAACCTTTTCATATACTCCATCCTTGTCCCCGACCCGAAGCAGCCTCGGCCCTCTCCCCGGTCTGAAGCGAACCGCTTCCTCGACTTCGGGCAATTGCTCCTCAAGGGCCGGCCCCAGCGGTATCGGCAAACTCATCGAGTACTCGGACCATTCCCAACTGGCTAGCAGGTGATCGATCCGATCTTCTTTCTCGAGCACGCGATAAATCCGGTCCTTTTTCTCGTGAAAGTCGCCAACCGAAAGCTGATAGGCGGCGAACTGGACGACCAGCAGGCATAGAGCAAAACCGACGGCCAAGCCGAAGATGTTGATCGCCGCGTACCCGCGCTCTCGCCACAGAAGCCGTAGCGCCGTCGTCAGATAGTTGCCCAGCATGATAATTCCTTTCCTGTCGCTACTCAGTGCGCAGCGTCTCTATCGGATTGGTCAGCGCCGCCCGCATCGCTTGGTGCCCCACCGTTAGCCCGGCGATGACGAAGGACAAAGCGCCCGACACCAAGAACAGGCCCACGCCGATCTCCACGCGATAGGCAAACTCTTGTAGCCAGTGAGTGGCCAAGCCGTAGGCAATCGGCACGCTGAGGAGGAAAGCAATGGCAACGGGTTTGGCAAAGTCCCGCATCAGCATGGCGATGAGGCTGCCGGGAGAGGCACCGAACACCTTGCGGATGCCGATCTCCTTGGTGCGCTCATGCGCGGCGTGCGCGGCCATGCCGAAGAGTCCCACCGAGGCGACGGCCATGGCCAAAAAGAGGAAGAGCGTAAGCGCACGGCCCACCATCAGGTCCTTGGAGTAGAGCTTAGAGGTGACTTCTTCGAGGGAATTGCGCTGGATCGGGCGGTGGGGTGCGACGGCGGCCCACTGGTCGTCAATCACTTTGAGGGCTTCGTCGAGATGGCCGGGCTGCGCCCGCACGATAATGACGCTCGCCCCTCCATCGACCTGCAATATAACCAGTGGCTCTATCGTACTTCGCGGGCCTTGGAAGTGGAAGTCCTCGATCACGCCTACGACGCGCGATTCTCCTCTAGATGCGTTGATCATCTTGCCCAGTGGCTCCTCCAATCCCAGCATCCTCGCGGCGGTCTCGTTGATGACGACCGCTCGGGCGTCGGCCGGTTCGTCAGTCAAGGAGCGTCCTTGAGCCATGCGCAAGCCCATGATTTCGACGAAGTCGCTATCTACTTGATACACATTTATCATCATTTGCTCTTCTCCTGCCCTAAACACCATTCCCATACCCTCACCAGGTATGGTCCCAGAAAGGCTCACTGTGGCGATGCGGCTGTCCTGAAGCAGTTCTGTCTTGAAGGCTCGGGCCTGATCCATGGTCAGACCGCGATTCTTGATCACCACGACCTGTTCCGGCTCCGCCCCCAAGATGGAATCCTCGCGGAGAAGGTTTTGGATGTAATCGACTTGGTGCCATATCAGCAGCGTCATCGTCATCAACGCCGCCGTAACCGTGAACTGCGCCACCACCAAACCCCGACGCAGGATCGCACCACCCACGCGGCCTCCCTGCACTACGGTCGCCGGCTGAAAGCGCACCACGGCCCAAGCCGGATAGGCCCCCGCGACCAGTCCAACCCCCACCGCCAGCACCGCAGCCCCGGCATAGGTCGAGCTCGTCCAGCGCAGGGAGGACCATTCAAAATCGAATCCCACCATCGCAGGTAGGAGCAGAACCATAACCTCTGCCATCGCAATGCCCAGCATTGTTGCCGCAGCGCTCAACAGCACGGACTCGCTCAAAAGTTGGCGCATGAGCTGGCCGCGATGAGCGCCGAGGGCCTTGCGGACGCCGATCTCGTGCATCCGTCGCCCGGCTCGCGCCGTCGCCAAGTTCACGTAGTTGAAGCCAGCAATCGTCAGGATCACCACCGCCAAGATGGCGCACAGCACGAGGTACACGGGGTTGCCATTTGAGCCGACGCTGCTAGGCACCTTTGTGTCAAAGTAGATCGCTTTCAGAGGCTGTAAGGCGTAGGCACCGGGTGCCTCGGGCAACTTCCTAGCTTCTTTGACGATGTCGGGAATACGTGCCGCTACCGCAGCCGGGTCGGCTCCGGGCGTTAGCTGCACGAAGATCTCGAAGGCTGAATGGTTCCAACCAGACGCCATCATCGGCTCTGTGGCGGCGGTAAGCGAAAGCAGCGCCGGAAACTGGAGCAATGAGCTGGCGGGAAGCGGGCCGACGATGCCAGTAACCTCGTAATCGAACTTCTCGACGTGGACGACCTGGCCGATGGGATCGCTTTCGCCGAACAGCCGGCGGGCCAACGGCTCGGTCAGCACCATGGTGTGGGGACGCGCCAAGGCCGTCTGGGGGTCGCCGCGCAGGAGCGGCAAGCTAAACATGTCGAAAACGCCGGCTTCCACCCCACCAATCCTTTCATATATCCCTTCCTCATCCCCGACCCGCAGCAGACGCAGATAACCAAAGCTAAAGCGGACCGCCTCCTCGACTGCGGGCAATTGCTCCTTGAGGGTCGGTCCAAGCGGTATGGGTAGTGATCCTGAGTACTGGGCCTCACCCCATGTGGGGGGTCCCAACACGCGGAAAACTCGGTCTTTTTTTTCGTGGAAGTCGCCAACCGAGAGCTGATAGGCGGCGAGTTGGACGGTCAGCAGACACAGACAAAAACCGACCGCCAAGCCGAAAATATTGATCGCCGCGTACCCGCGCTCCCGCCACAAAAGGCGTAGCGACGTCGTCAGATAGTTGCCCAGCATGATAGTTCCTTTCGCGTCGTAGCAGGTTTCAAACCATTTGTACCAACGAATTCGTCTCCGTAAGGATGTCCCTTGTGGGTGCCCTTACTGCACCCGGCGGACCTTGCCAAATGACGAATGGATGCTCGCCTCTTTTGCTACATCCTTCAGCTCAATATCACCCCGGGCGTCAGCGCGTACGGAACCACCAACATGATGAATTGTCACGCTGCCGAAACTAGAGGAAGCTGAGAGGTCGCCGCCTACATTGCTGACTGTGATAGCTTTGCGCGCATGTGCGTGGGCGACACCACTGACATCATCAAGTACAAGGCCACCATAGCTGGAACGCGCGTCGAAGATGTCGCGTCTACCCGCTTTTATATCTCCCTTTTTGCGCGCCTCGGCGCGCAAAACGCTACCGGCGACATTGCGTATAGTCAGGCTCCCATAGCTCGACGACACGTCGAGGTCGCCGTCTATATTGCTGATATTGATGTCCTTACGGGCACGTGCATGGACTGAATTGTCATTACCAACGACGTTGCTTATGGTCAGGCCCCCATAGCTCGACGATACGCTAAGGTCGCCATCTACATTGCTGATGTTCACGTCCTTACGAGCCGTTGCATTGACTGAACCGTCAATGTCATCCAGCGTCAGAGAGCCATAACTCGACTGAGCATTGATGTGGGGGCCTTTTACGTGTCTGATATCGATTGTCTTGCGCGCCGAGGCCCGCAAGACGCCATCCCCGGTGACATTGCTTATGGTCAGGCCCCCATAGCTCGACGACACGTCGAGGTCGCCTTCTACATTATTGATAGTTATGTCCTTACGGGCCGACGCATGGACTGAGCCATTGATGTTCTGGATGTCCTGACTGCCAAACGTCGTCCTCGCAACTACATCGTAACCCTGCTTTGGCACGAGTGCTTTTACGTGAACGCGCAGCGGAGAAGCAGTGTCATAATCGGCTTGCCATCGCTCCAAGACGGAATCATCCACGTCGGTGTAAATGGTAACACCTTGGTAGGCGCTTGAGATTTTGACTTTGTGTTCGCTGAGAATGCGATTGGCGTCGTGCTTGTACTCCTCAAGGACACTGCGGGTTACTACCACGCTGACTTGGTTCCCCGTTTGGGAGTCGATGGTCTGCGAGGCGTACTTTGAATTGACTTGCAGCGTTTCGCCGGGAGGTGCGACGAACGTCTTCTCAATTTTGGGCAATGGCGTGTTCGGCTCCTCACCATATCCCACCATGGCCGACATTGCGACCACAATCAGGACGCGTTGCACTTGGTAGATGAACGTGTTCATAATGGCGTCTCCTCTCACGTAATGGGTGTGCTAGTTATTCAGTGTGCAGCGTGTCTATCGGATTAGTCAGCGCCGCCCGCATCGCTTGATGCCCCACCGTCAACCCCGCGATGGCGAAAGACAAAACGCCCGACACCAGGAACAGGCCCACGCCTATTTCCGCGCGATAGGCAAAGTCTTGCAGCCACTGGTTAGCGAACCAGTAGGCGATCGGCACGCTGAGCAGGAAGGCGATGGCAACGGGTTTGGCAAAATCCCGCATCATCATAGCGGTTAGGCCGCCGGGAGAGGCACCGAACACCTTGCGGACGCCGATCTCCTTCGTGCGCTCTTGGGCGGCGTGGGCGGCCATGCCGAAAAGCCCCACCGAGGCGACGGCGATAGCTAAGAAAAGGAAGAGCGTGAGCACGCGGCCCATCAGCAGCTCATCGGAATAGAGTCTGGCGAAGACTTCTTCGAGAGGATTGCGCTTGATGGGGCGATAGGGTGAGACAGCAGCCCACTGGTCGTCGATCACCTTGAGGCCCGCGTCGAGATGGCCGGGTTGCACCCGCACGAGAATGACGCCCGCCCACGCCCATGGCCCAAACGGTGCTATGAGCAGTGGCTCTATCTTGCTGTGCGGACCGTCAAAGTGGAAGTCCTCAATCACGCCGACGACGCGCCGGTCCTGGCCCTGGAAACCAGAAATCGTTTTGCC
>JAJEEZ010000320.1:0-7474 GCA_022820705.1 Candidatus Latescibacterota bacterium
GCTGGACAATCACCTGGTCATGGCCCATTGCTACGGAGAGGCCTAATCGCCTGCGGTCGCGAGACTCCGCCGCCCTCGCCACCAGCGTCCACCTCATCTGCCGCCCTCGTCCCGAGGACGCCCCCATCGGCGATTGGGCCGATGTCCTGCGCGAACTACCGACCCGTGTCGCTGACTGGATCGAGCGCTTACAGGGTGAAGGCATCCGTGGTGCCGATCTGGTCTTCGCCTGCATCGGCCCCGCGCTCGAAATTTTCAGCCGCTACCGCGCCGTCGAAACCGCCGAGGGAGATATAATCGGCCTGCCCGATTACCTAGAGAAAGTCTGGGAGGTCGTCGGCCGCGCCGCGCTGCAACAGGTGCTCGGCACCGCAGAGGCCCAAGCGCGCAACGGCCTGTCCGGCGCACTCGAAGAGGACGCCCGCCTGACCGCGCTCTTCCTGTGGACCCTCCAGAGCACAACCCCTGTTGCAGAAAATCAGGAACAAGACGACGAGGCCGATGAAGAAGCCGTCGCCAAGGCCGCGGCCACGGGATTTGCTATCCCCTTCGACGTAGTGCGTCGCTTCGCCCAGCCCATGGGCATTGACCTCGACACCTGGACCGACCGCATCATCGGCCAAGAAAAGGGCGTCGTCCGCCTACTGCCAGTGTCCGAGCGGGCCAAAAAACTCTTCGGCGAGGACGGCGCTGCCGCCCCGCCGCCGCTAACTATATCGAAAGCGACCCGCACGCCAGCTTTACAGCAGACACTCTTCCCCGACTTGCAGGACGGCGCACCCACTCTCGTCCGGGAGCCACGCCCGCGCTACGGCGAATCCTCCGACGACCACCTCGCCGCAACGCTTGGCGACACCACCCTCGACCGCGTCCACACCGCCATGCTCCTCCAATCCAGCGGCCATGCCAACGCCCTGCGGACGCTAATCGACGCCGAGCAAGATCGCGGCCCCGACTTCCTCCGCCTTGCCAACGCCCTATCCGCCCTCTATCCTCAAGGCTGCAACGAAAAACGCCTCCTCGACGCCATGCTCTTAGCGGTGCCGAGGTAGCCGGACAGCAGACGTAATAACTACGGAGAGAGACATGACCACTAATCCCGAACTGCTCAAGCGCATCACCGTGCGCCCGGATGTCTTTGGTGGCAAGCCCATTATTCGCGACATGCGAATTTCGGTGGAACTCATCCTGAGTCTGATTACGCAGGGCGTAACGATGGAGGCCATTCTGGAGGATTACCCCGAACTGGAACTGGACGACATTCGCGCCTGTACTGCTTACGCGCACGCAGTTATCGCCAAAGATTCACTGGCCGCCGTATCGATTGCGGATTCGTGATTTTGCCCACCGTTCGCTGGCAGGTGACCATATCCATGAGCGTGTGCCTGTCCGGTAAGCCCGGAGAAAAACAACGTGGACCCTTGGTATAAAATCGTAACGCTCCGTAAAGAAGTGCGCGAAGGCCGCTCGTTCAGCCCAGACGAGTTCGCCATCGCCCTTGAGCAGATCGTAGCCCAAACCGCCCCCGCAGATTACCGCGATCCGCGCAGTTCTTCTCGCGCACCTGCTTCACCCGCGCCCTGAAGGAACACGCCGGCATGGTCCTCCGGCGACTTTCCGGCAAAACCGAGAACACAGCACCAGTCCTCACACTCGTCACCCAATTCGGCGGTGGTAAGACGCATACACTCGCTTCTCTGTACCATATCGCCAACGCCGGTTCGGATGCCGCCAAGTTCCCTGGCGTGGCAGACCTCCTAAACGAAGCAGGAATTGCAGAAGCTCCTCCCGCCCGCGTCGGCGTCTTCGTCGGCAATGCCTGGGATCCTGCGGAAGGTCGAGAGACACCTTGGATCGACCTAGCCCGCCAACTGGCGGGTGATAAGGGCGTCGCTGCACTCGGTGATGCCGCGAAAACTACGCCACCGGGAACCGGAGCACTGGCCAATGTATTCGCCGCTGCGGATGCGCCCGTGCTGCTGCTGTTCGATGAAGTCCTCAACTTCGTCAATCGCCATCGCTCCATGGCCGAGCCCTTCCACGCCTTCCTACAAAACTTGACCGTCGCCGTCGCTGGCACCACTCAAGCCGCAGCGGTCATCAGCCTGCCGCGCAGCCAAGTCGAAATGACCGATTGGGATCAGCAGTGGCAGGACCGAATCACCAAGGTGGTGCGCCGCGTCGCCCGTGACCTAATCGCCAATGACGAATCCGAGATCAGCGAGGTAGTGCGCCGACGGCTATTCGAGGACCTCGGCAACGAGCGCCTTCGCAAGCGCGTCGCCAAAACCTACGCGGACTGGTGTTTTGAACGTACCGCCCGCCTGCCCGCCGAATGGCTGGCGGTCGATACCGCGACAACAGAAACCAAGGCAAGAGAATTTCTGCGGGGCCGATTTGAAGCGTGCTATCCCTTTCATCCAGCGACCCTTTCGGTCTTTCAGCGCAAGTGGCGTGCGCTCACCCAGTTCCAGCAAACCCGAGGCGCTCTGGCCATGCTGGCACAATGGATTTCCTGGGCCGCACGAGAGCAGTTCTCCAAGGCGCGAACCGAGCCGCTGATTACGCTGGGGTCGGCACCGTTGGACGTGCCCGAGTTTCGCGCCGTGGTTTTAGGTCAGTTGGGCGAGTCGCGGCTCGATGCGGCGATTGACGCAGACCTCGCCGGGACGACGGCCCGTGCCAGACCTCTGGATGCGGATGCCACGGGAGCACTGCGCGACATCCACCGCCGCGTGGGCACGGCCATCCTGTTCGAGTCCTCCGGCGGACAGATGGACAAGGTGGCCCATCTGCCGGAATTGCGCTTTGCGCTCGGCGAGCCCGATGTCGATACCACGACCATCGACAATGCGGCAACGGCTCTCGAAGGATCGGGATTCTTTATCCGCAAGGTCGGTACGGACGGCTATCGCATCTACCACCAAGCGACACTGCGCAAGGTCGTCAGCGACCGACGGGCTTCGCTCGACGAGACTACAGAAATCAAGCCAGCGATCCGCAAGTTCGTCGAAGAGCAATTCAAACGCGGCGCAACCCTGCCGACAACGTTCTTCCCAGAGGACAGCACCACAGTCCAAGATTCTCCGCGTCTCACCCTAATCGTCCTCGACCCCGATGAAGAATGGATAAACGGCAATCAGGTGGTTGAGCGCATTGGCCAGTGGACGCAGGAGCGGGGCACCTCGCCACGGCTGTACCCAGGTTCGTTGGTCTGGTGTGCGAGGAAACCGGGACGCGAACTGCGCGACAAGGTCGAGCTATGGCTCGCCTGGAAGCGCGTAGCGCAAGAGGTGTCCGAAGGCGTCCTTGGCTCAGAATACGACCGCGCCGATCTCTCCGAGATTCAGGCCCACGTTCGGGACGCGGAGGAAGCGGCCAAGGACGAAGTATGGGCTGGCTATCGCTTCGTCGCGCTTGCGAACACTCAGGAAGAACACCGGCTCAAGATCATCGACCTCGGGGCCGGCCACGCCAGCGCCAGTGAAACGCTCTGCGGACGAATTATCAGCGCTTTGAAATCCGAGGCCCTGCTCAACGAGAACGTGGGTGCGGGCTATATCGACCGCCACTGGCCACCGATATTCAAAAACACCGGCGCTTGGCCGCTCACAAGTCTGCGCCAGAGCTTTCTGAACGGCGCATTGACGCGGCTGATTGATCCCGATGCGGTCCTGCGTCAGAAGGTCGTTGAGTTCGTGGCGAATGGAGAGTTCGGCCTAGCCTCCGGTGCCAAGGACGATGGCGGCTTTAATCGGCTGTGGTATGAAGAGTCGGTCGCAGCCGAGGAAGTGGCGTTTGAGGAGAACGTCTTCTTGGTGGCCAAAGCCAAAGCCAAAGAACTCAAAGCTACACCTGAAGATTCGCCACAGACGCAACCAGAACCTACGCCAAGTCCAGAGCCAGAACCCCAGCCAGAGCCTGAGTCGGGACCGGATACTACACCGAGCCCGGACAATCAAAAGACAACGCTCCGGCTTACCGGCACCGTACCTCCCGAGGTCTGGAATCGGCTAGGAACCAAGCTGCTGCCCAAGCTGCGCGCCGGAGAAGAGCTTAGCGTCGGCATAGAATTCACCGTGAGCGTCCGCTCGCAATTTGCCCAGAACATGGAAACCGAGCTACGTCAGGTTCTCGACGATCTCGAACTGAAGGATCAGGTGCGCGTCGAACGTTCCTAGCCCCCCGGCCTACCCCTCCTCCCGCGCCACCTTCCCCTTGACCACCCACTCGGCCAGCGCCGGCCACAGGGCGTGAACCATCGCCAGCAGCCTGAGCCGCCTCGGAACGTAGAGCTGCCGCCGCCGCTTCTGCATCCCTCGCACAATCGCCTGCGCCGCCTTCTCCAAGCTCACCGCCTCCGCCCGGTGTTCGCGCGATGCAGCACCCAACGCCTTCCCGTCTTTCCCCAGTGCGCGTTGCCGCAATTCCGTCCCCTTGAGCCAGTGCAAGAGCACGGCCATCACCCCCACCCCACTCTCGGCCACCTCCATCCGCAAAGCATCGCAAAACCCCTGTAGCGCGTGTTTGGACGCCGAGTATCCCGTGTGCAGCGGCACCCCCACCTGCCCCTGAATGGACGAAATAGCTACGAATAGGCCCTTGCTTTTTTTCAGATGCGGCAGCGCCGGATGCACGCAGTGCACGGCCCCCAGATAATTCACTTCCATCAGCTTGCGGAATAATGTTACATCCTCAATCGCGGCAAACTCGGTCCACATGCTAATACCGGCGTTGGCGACCAAGTAGTCTATGCGCCCAAACCGCTCGATCGCGGCCTCCACCAGCCGCCTACCATCCTCGGCTATGGCGACATCCCCGACGACAGTCAGCACCTCACTCCCCAACTGCTCGCACTCGCGGGCAACGGCCTCCAATCGCTCGGCATTCCGCGCCAAGAGAACCAGCCGCGCTCCCTGCTGGGCGCACTCCACCGCCAGCGTCGCGCCCAAGCCCGCAGAAGCACCGGTGATAACAACGGTCTTATTGCTCAGACTTCCGGCGCGCACTCCCAAAAATCCCATTCTGAATGCCGAAAATATTCTGGGGATCCAGCGCTTCTTTGGTCTTGCGCAGGACCTCGATGCTGTTTTCGCTCTGGATGTGCTGGACAAAGCTCTGCCGGATTTTGCCTATCCCGTGGTGGTGGGACAGCGAGCCGCCGTTGTCCAAAATCGTCTGCCGTAGCGCGTGCTCAATGTCGTGATAGACCTCAATGGGATGCTCCAATCCCCGCCCGGAAAACCCCATCGTAAAGTAGATGCACACCCCGGTGTGATAGGTCTGCGTCACCCGGTACGCCAAGTAGGGCCGCCCGGCCACGCCGCGCGCGCTACACTGTGCGGTCAACTCCGCTTGCACGGCCTGCGTCACATCGTGGATGCGGGTCCAAGGCACGGAGGTCTCAAAGGTCTCGCCCAAGAAATCGAACTGATTCAAAAAGTCGCGGATATAGGCGATCCCAAAGGTCACCATGTAGCCGCGCCGGCCGTTGGTGGCACCGGCGCTCTTGCCGCCGTGAGCTTTGGCCAGTTTGAAGATCGTCCGCTTCTGGTGGTCCACCTCGGCGCGGGACCCCTCCATGACGATTGTACACAACGCCATTTTTAGCGGGTCAAATCCCAACAGCTTGTACAAAACAAAGTGCTGCACCTTTTCCTTGAGGTGTTTCAAGGGAGAGGGTGCGGCCTTGAGGGCCTGTCCGAAGCGGAGTTCTTGGTTGCTGACCAAGCGGATACTCGCCGGCAAGGTCCCGGTCTGGCGCAGGACCCGCAAGTACTCCACGCCTTGGGCGAAGGACTTGAACACCAGCGAGCCGTATTCACGCACTTCCGGCAGAGGATGGATCTTGAGCACGGCCTTGGTGATGATGCCGAGGTTGCCCTCCGAGCCAAAAAGCAACCCGCGCGGCTGGATGCCGGTCGAGTTGCGCGGCGTGGTGTGCAGCGTCTCCACCGCGCCGGTCGGCGTCACCAAGGTCGCTTCGAGGACGATATCTTCGATATTGCCGTAGCGGTTTTTCTTCATGCCGCTGGCATTGGTGGCAATCCAGCCTCCTAGGGTCGAAAGCTCAATGCTGTCGGGATCGTGGCCGACGGTGTAGCCCCGAGCGGCGAGTTCTCGCTCCAACTCCTTGCCCGAAATCCCCGCTTCAATGCAGGCTTGCAGGTTGTCCTCGTCGAGATCGACGATCCGGTTCATCCGCCGCATATCGACCGAGGCGAAGATGCGGCCGTCGTCGGTGGGCAGGGCCAGCGCACCGCTGACGTTGGTGCCGCCGCCATAGGGCACGAGACAAACATTGCCCTCGGAGGCGAGGCGTACGATGGCGCGCACGTGATCTTCGCTCTCTGGATAAAGCACCAAATCGACCACTCGCTCCAAGGCGTCGCCGTAGAGCAGGCGATAGACCTCATCAACGCTGAGCTGGCCGTGGCTGTGGATCAGCCGCTCCTCATCGTCGAGCGAAACCCGCTCTGCGCCGAGCGCGTCCTGCCAAGCAGCGACGAGATTCTCGTCTGCCCGCGAAGGCGGCACCTCGTGGCTCTCTTTTTCGACAGCAATCTCGTCGGGGTCAATCGGGACCTGCAGCATCTCTTCGACAAACGGGATGAAGTGCGGCATGGTGAAGCCAGCCAGCGGATACCGGCTGCCGGTCACCCGCACGGTCTTCGTCCCGTCGAACTCAAAGCGGGTGTCCGTGTAGCCCCATTTGTGCGGATGGCGCTCTCCGTCGGAGAGATCGTAGCACGCATCGGCCATAGTTCAATCTCCTAGTTATGTAGGGGCGACCGATCGGTCGCCCCTACGGGTCATGCGTCGTAGCCAGTGGCCCCTACAAGTCTGCTACAGCCCCTCCTGCACGTCCTTTTTCCGCACTTTCCATATAAATGCGTCGTAGTAGTAGTGGATCAGGGCAAAGGAACTGAGCAGCGAATAGCTGAAGAGGTCGAAATTAGTGTTGAAGCCGACTATACCAAAGCCAAAGTCGCGCACCAAGCCTTCGCTCAGCGCGTGAAAGACAACGGCATAGGCCGCGCACAGCAAGAGAAAGAATTTGACGCCCCCCTTGCTCGCCACGTAGCGCAGCAGGGCCGAGTCGCCGCCCGTGCGCTCGATCTTGTGGCGGTTGTAGAAATACACCATGACGATGTACTGGATCCCGTGCATGATTCGGTGCGCCACCGCAAAGACGAGCAGATAGGCCGTGGTAAAACTGGTGAAGTACCACAGGAAATAGCTCGACAGCAGAAAGGCGTATTTGAGAGGATTGAGCGCGTAGCCGCGCCAAGCGCAATAGGCGATGTGTCCCACGTAGATCAGGCCGTAGGCAATGGCAATAGTCCACGAGACCAAGTGTACCGTCGTTACCGCTTCCGCGCTGATAGGCAAGTGCCACTAGTGCAACATCCGCACCCAGACCGTGGAAAAAAGCGGCGACACCACGAGCATGTTGCCAAAGAAGATCCAATTG
>JAJEEZ010000542.1:0-7775 GCA_022820705.1 Candidatus Latescibacterota bacterium
TGATCCATCCCTTCACCATCATCTTCGCCATCCCCTTCTCCCTCATCGGCGTGGCTTTGGGGCTGTATGTCCTCGACGTGCCCTTTGACAACAACGGTGCCTTGGGGCTTTTGATCCTCTTCGGCATCGTCGTCAACAACGGCATCGTGCTGATCTCCCATATAAATCATCTGCGGGCGAGCGGGCTGTCGCGGCGCGAGGCGATCTGCCTCGGTGGCCAGCACCGGCTCCGGCCCATCCTGATGACCGCCTTCACCACCATCCTCAATCTGATGCCGATCGTCCTGCCGATGGTCTATGGCACATCTGAAGGCTTTGCCCGCCGTTGGGGGCCGGTGGGCTTGGTAGTAGCCAGCGGCTTGGCCACCTCGACGGTGCTGACCCTGATGCTAGCCCCAACGCTCTATTCGCTGTTGGACGATCTGGCGCTGTGGTGCAAGCGGGTAATGCGCGCATCGCACAGCACGAGCACGGTCAACGCATGAAATCCTTTCGGGGGGACCTTCGTGTCCGGTAAAATGCGGGTCTTGTATATTGGGGCGGCAAGCGCGGAACCATCCTCTTTGGCAAGGTTGGATAAAATAGGAACGAGAGACCTATCCGCCTTGCCGCCCTTGTGGACACCTTAGGGGCCAGTAAACATATGTATCGCCTAGGTAAGGGGCAAATGTATGACAGAGCTTGAACGCAGCACAGCAGAAAACGCAGCACAGCCTTTTCGCGCCCCTGTGCCACCGCAAGTGCGGCGCGAACTGGCCGAGGTAGTAAGCCCCGACGAAGAATTTCGCCTAGCGGTAACCACGGACATTAAGCTCGACGGCCAGTACGGCGAGGCGTGGCTCATGGCCACCGACGATCATCTAGTGGCCTTCAGCCCCAACGGCGGCGGACCGCCCGATGTGGTCTGCTTGCCGCTTAACGAAATAAAGGGCGTGGAAGTGCGCGAGGATTGGGGCACTGCGGCCCTCAAGGTGCGCACCGAAGAGCAGGGCGCGACCATGGCCGTATTCTCCAAGAGCTTGGTGCCAGCGCTGTCCGAACTGCCCAACCAAGTCGAGCGCCTAGTCAAGCAAGCCCAACCGACCGAACCCGATGGCCAAATGCTCCACGGGCGGTTGGCCGGAGCGCGAGCCGGGCGCAAGCGCTGCGACCGCTGCGGCCAAGTCATTCCGCGCTACTACGGCGTATGTCCGGCCTGCCTAGAAAAGGGCAAGCTGCTGTTCCGGCTGTTGGGCTATGCCAAGCCGCATTGGAAGCTCATTACTCTGAGCCTACTGCTCATGGTGGTAGCCACGACCATTGGCTTGGGCCAGCCGCTGCTGCTGGGCATTCTCATCGACGATGTCTTGAATGTCGGTGCCGTTGCGTCTATGAGCGTTGGGACGAGCTTTGACCTGCTAGCTCTTTTGCCGGTGGCCGCAGACGATCCCGTCGCGGCGCTGGCTTGGCTGGTAGGCTTGTTGATAGCGATGAACATAACCGTCAGCGGCTTGTCGGGACTGCGCAGCTATATCATGGCCCGCATCGGCCAGCGCGTCACCTACGGCCTGCGCAACGAGGTGTACACCCACCTCCACGCGCTGTCGCTTAGTTATTACAACAAAAACGAGACCGGGCGCATCATGGCCAGCGTCACCCAAGACGTGGGCCGCTTGCAGGATTTTATCAGCGACGGCCTACAAGAAGCCATCCGCGATGTGCTTACCTTGGTCATCATTTGCATCATCCTCTTTGCGCTCAACCCCGGGCTAGCGGCCCTCGTGCTGCTACCAACGCCTCTACTGGTGTGGGCGACGATGCGCTTTGGCCGCAAGCTGCACGCCATCTACCGGCCGTTGTGGCGGCGCTGGGCTAGCCTGAGTGCCCTGCTGGCCGATACCATCCCAGGGGTGCGCGTGGTCAAGGCATTTGCCCAAGAACAGCGGGAAGTGGGCAAATTCGAGGGCCGCAGCTTAAATCTGCTGCAAGGCGAGCTGCGGGTGGCGTGGATGCGCAGCCTGTTCGGCCCGGTCATGGCCTTTATAACCTCGGTCGGCACCATCATCATCTGGTGGGTCGGCGGCCGCGATATTTTGGCCGGGGAGCTGACGCTGGGGGCCTTTGTCGCCTTTACCAGTTACATGTATCGCTTCTACGGGCCAGTGGAGAGCTTGTGCCGCCTCAACCACCGCTTCCAGCGCGCCGCCACCTCGGCCGAGCGCGTCTTTGATGTACTCGACACGCACCCAGAGGTAATCGACCAGCCCGGAGCTATGCTCATGCCGCCCATCGAGGGCCGGGTCGAATTTCGCGGCGTCCACTTCGGCTATGAGGAAGACAAGCCAGTCATTGAGGATTTGAATTTCACCGTCGAGCCGGGCGAGATGATCGGCCTAGCTGGCCACAGCGGCGCTGGCAAGAGCACCTTGATCAACCTCATCTGCCGCTTCTACGAGCCGCAGGAGGGAGCCATCCTCATCGACGGCCACGACACCCGCCAAGTGAACCTCAAATCGCTGCGCGAACAGATCGGCGTGGTCTTGCAGGATCCGTTCCTCTTCAACGGCACAGTGGCCGAGAACATCGCCTACGGCCATCCCGAGTCTTCCCTTGAACAGACCGTGGCCGCGGCCAAAGCTGCCAATGCGCACGACTTCATCATGAACATGCCAGACGGGTACGACACCATGGTCGGCGAGCGCGGCACCCGCGTCTCCGGGGGCGAGCGGCAGCGGCTGTCCATTGCCCGGGCCATTTTGCGCAACCCGCGCATTCTCATCCTCGACGAAGCCACCTCCAACGTCGATACCCAGACCGAAGCGCAGATTCAGGAGGCATTGGAGAGGCTGGTCCAAGGGCGCACCACCTTTGCCATTGCCCATCGCTTATCGACCCTCAAAAACGCCCACCGCCTGCTCATCCTCGATAAGGGCAAACTCGCCGAAATCGGCACCCACGACGAACTGATCGCGCAGGACGGCATCTACGCCAACCTGTGCCGCATGCAAACCGAAATGTCTAAACTGAGAGCTTGGTAAAATTATGCAGCAGCACCACAAATTAGCCGCTGAAATCACTTATCTCGACCCGGACAAGGCGCGGTTTTTTGTCGATGCTTTCGAGGACTTGAACCTAGAGTTGGCCGAGGATCAAACTTATTCAAGGATCCGAGTCAAACGGGCTTTTCCCCTGAGCCGCGACGACTGCTTCATCGTCGTCCAAGACCACCAAGGCAAGGAGATTGGCTCGCTGGCCCGGCTCGACGCGCTAGATCGGGACAGCCGCCAAGCCGTGGAAGACGAATTGGAGCGGGCCTATTTCACGCCGCGCATCCAGCGCATCGCCAAGGTTTCAGTGACCAACCGAGTGCCGCGCTGGGAGGTAGAGACCGACCGCGGACCGCGCGCCTTTGACATCTATTCCAGCCACCGAAATAGCGATGTGCGCCTTTTGGGCGGCGGGCGGGTCATAGTGCAAGACGCCGACGGCAACCGCTACGAGATTCCCGACTACCGGCATCTAGATCCGGTCAGCCAAGCCTTGGTCGAGGAAATGGTGTGAGGAGCTATAGACGATAGCGAAATAGGTTCGCTAATTTGTATCGTCAGAGCCTGTGCTAGACGCGAGCCAGCACCTGTCATGCTGAGCGCAGCGAAGCATCTCAAACCTAAGAAGCCTCTGCACAATACCCGCATCGCCACCAAGCGAAAGGAACACCCATGCGCCAAGGGATATTCAAGTTGTCAATGACCCTAGGCCGGAGCCCGAGCGATCAACCCGAGCGAGTGAAGATCTGCCGGGAAATGGGCGTCACCGGCTGCGTAACGTCGCCGCCCCTCGAAGGAATAAGCCGCGATCAGTACGCCGCGGCCATGCGCCAACAGCAGCAGGAATGGGCCGAGGTTGGGTTTTCGATCCCCGTGTACGAGACCATGACCCCCACCCGCTCCCAACACATCCGCCGAGGAACCCCAGGCCGCGATGGGGAACTATTGGACTTTATCGCCGCCGTGGAGGCCATGGGCCAAGTCGGCATTCCCGTGCTGTGCTACAATCTCGGCGCGGGCGGCTCGCGCACCGATTGGGTGCCCACGCGCGGCGGTGCCATTTCCTCGCAATTCGACTACGCCGAGTCGCACCAGGAGCCCCCTTTGGCGGAGCCCCAAACCGAGGAAGAACTCTGGGACAACCTGACTTGGCTGCTCGAACGCATCATTCCCGTCGCCGAAAAGGCCAATGTCCGCATGGGCTATCACCCCAACGATCCGCCGATCTCTCCCTATCGGGGTTCCGCCCAAATCATGGTCAGCGCCGACGCGTACCGCCGCCTGATCAACATCGCGCCGAGTCCCAGCAACGGCGTCACGTTCTGCCAGGGCAACTTCAAGGCCATGGGCGAGGATATCTACTCAGTGGCGCGGGAGTTCACCGAGCAGGGCAAGGTCCACTTTATCCACTACCGCGACGTCGAGGGCACCGCGGGAACGCGGTTTACCGAAACCTTTCACGACGACGGTCCCACGGATATGGCGCGGATGCTGGAGATCTACTCCCGCGCCGGCTTCGCAGGCCCCATCCGCCCCGATCACGCGCCGACGATGGGGTCCGAGGATGCAGAGACGACCCGTGGCTACGGCATGTTGGGGAAAATTTTCGCCTTCGGCTACATGATCGGCATGATGCAGGCGCAAAACCTGGCCTACGAATGAGGAGAGCCAAAACGAACAGCAGCGGCAGCACTGGTCGAATTTGCCTACTGGGATTTTTCCCATAGCGGTGTGTATTTATATCGCCTTCGCTTGCGACCAAACTCTCACGCGCAAGCTAGTTCCACTGAGATAACGATATTCTCTTCCAATCAATAGGAAAAGCACATGTACCCACTATTTTTTGCCCTTCTGATCCTCACTGGCACAGACCATCTATGGGGAGAGGAAGCGGCTCCTATGCACTGGTCTTTTGACCGCCAAGACTCGCAGGGATTTATCAGTCAATCCGGCGCGGCGGCATTTAACCTTCTGCGCCAAGCAGAGCAAGTTGATGGAGTATCGGGCAAAGCCGTACGCCTATCGCGCTTGGACGCCTTGCGCTATGAAGATGCGCACGATGTGGTCGGCGATGGCACGTTCTCCATCCAGTTCTGGATCAAATTAGAATGGACCTCTCAGCGTTACCGGCACGGCGATGTGCTCAACTTTATAACCCAAAGCGAAGAGCATCCCTGGATTTGGCGCGTCGGCTTTCAACAGGTCACCCAGCGCCAGTTGCCACGCGGCGTTTTGCCGTTGATCCTGCGCCTAGGCGAAGAATTCGCTACGGACCAACAACCCGTCTTAATCGAGCCTTGGCAGTGGACTCATGTCGCCTTTGTCGGAACGGGATCGGGGGTTGAGATCTACCGCAACGGCGGATTTCTCGGCACGCTCAACTACGGCGAACAGGGCCTACCTGCTCCAACGCATACAGAGGGCACCTTACAGGTAAATGGCTCGCTCAATTACGACGTCATTACCGATAAAGTCGGCCTCGACCGAGCGTCCCTGCGCACCGGCGTCTGGGAAAACGATATGCGCTTTGATGAGCTAATAATCGCCGACAATCCCGTGCGTCCAGAGATACACTTCCCCACCGAACTGCTCGCACCTCCTTCCGTCGGCAAATTGGAAAACGAGCTAAACAATCTACAAATAGACTCCCGCGACCACTTTGTCATCGCTGCACTTATCCGGCAAGCGCGACAAATCGACAATGGTGCTGACACCCAAAAACTGCGCGCTGCATTGGTCGAGCGAATCGGCGCTGCATTGCAATCGGTCCGGCAAGGACATTCCGCTCTGCATTCGCAGCGAGGCCGTATCAAGCTCTCGTACTGGAGCGATGTAGATCAGTCTGAACAATTCTACGAAGTGTACGTACCCAACTCTTGGCAGGGTAAGTCCCCCGTCCCCCTGGTCGTCGCCTTGCACGGCGGCGGTGAAGATGAAACAGTGCTATTTGAACGCTATACACTGGAGGAACGCGCCGAGGAAAAGGGCTGGATCGCTGTCTGTCCCTATGGTCGAGGACAAGTCGGCTATCGCGCCGCAGGCCAGCAGGACATCCTCGACGTAGTAGCACAAGTGCAACACCAGTGGCCGATCGACACCAAGCGCATCTACGGCGTCGGCCACTCTATGGGAGCCGCAGGAACGTTGCGTTTGGCCGGCGACAAGCCCGATTTTTACGCAGCTATAGCACCAATCGCCAGCCCCTGGAGTTCTGATGCACTGGAAGCATTGCGCGAGTTGCCGACCTATTGGATTATTGGCTACAAAGACTTCCTTTTTCCACGCATGAAACCTCAGTTTGCCGCCATTGAAGCCTTTGTCAAGCGCACGGGCGCTCCCCACATAACACAGGTTTTAGCAGGATACGACCACGGCGGTTTTCTCGATTTCGAATTCCCCACCGTCGTCGAAGTCTCGCTGCCGTCCATATTCGACTTCTTCGCCAAACACCACCGCTAAAGGCTGTAACGATGGCAACCGATCTAGAATATCTGCAAAAGTTGGACAATCCCGAGGATCGCACTCGCTCGCTTATCGACCTCATCGACGTGCAGACCGTCGATTTGGAATTAGCCGCTTTCTTAGCCTCCCACGTCTGGCGCGGAGCTTCCTATATCACCGGTTCAGGTCCTGGTGGCATCGGCAAGACCACCACTATGCACGCCCTGCTCAGTTTTGTCGGAGCCGACCTCCCCTTTGTCACTGCACTGCCGGGAGAGGTGTCCTCCATTGGAGCGACCAAGTCCTGCGTCATTTCCAACGAATTGAGCGACCATCCGCCCCCGACCTATCTGTGGGGAGACGACCTGCGCGCTTTCTTTGCTCTAGGCGACGCCGAGCACACGCTGGTCAGCAATGTTCACGCCGACGACCTCGAAGAAATCCACCACCAAATCGTCGAAACAAACCAAGTACCCGAAGCGCAGTTCCGCGCCATCAACTTGCTCGTTTTCATTTGTCTCGAAGGCGGCAATCCCCCTCAGCGGCGCATCAAGGATAACACCACGCGCCGCATCATCAACAAGATCTATTATAGCAACGGGAATGAAGAACACCGCCTCATTTACGAACCACAAAAGGGCCTGTTAGATCACGCGCCGCGCGACGAGAACCGCGAGCAAAACTGTCGCGCTTTCTTAGCGGAAATGATCGATAGCAACGAGCGCCGTCTCGCCGAAGTGCGCCGCCGCTTTTTACAGTGGCATAATGCGTGACTAACATTTCCACTGTGCGAATTGTCGTATCTAACCACTAGGAGATAACCATGGAACGGAAAACTGCTGCTGAATACAATCCGCAACTGCTCAAGCTGTACGATCGCTACGTCCACGGCGACATTGACCGCCGCCAGTTTCTCGATGATGCGGCCCGCTTCGCCATCGGCGGACTGACGGCTGCCGCGCTGTTGGACAGCCTCACTCCCAACTACGCCTTCGCTCAGCAAGTGGCCGCAGACGATGAACGCATTGCCACCGAGTACGTGTCGTATCCTTCCCCGCAGGGACACGAAAAGACGCGCGCCGCCCTCGTACAGCCCGCGACTGAAGAAAAAAGTAAAATACCAGGCGTCCTCGTCATCCACGAAAACAGAGGGCTAAATCCCTATGTCGAAGACGTCGCGCGCCGCGTGGCCACAGCCGGTTTTCTCGCCTTGGCCCCGGATGCGCTGGCACCGCTGGGCGGCTATCCAGGCACGGACGACGAAGGGCGGGCACTGCAACGACAACTCGACCCGGAGAAAGTGACGCA
>JAJEEZ010000423.1:0-9985 GCA_022820705.1 Candidatus Latescibacterota bacterium
ATTCGTAGCCAATTAAAAAAAGCGCGACAGACCTTCGTCTTTACCAATGGATGCTTTGACTTGCTGCATCGCGTGCACGTCGAATACTTGCGCGCGGCGCGCGCCTTGGGCGACTGCCTTGCGGTGGGATTAAACGATGACGATGGAGTCCGCGCCCTCAAGGGACGGGGCCGGCCCTTGTGCCCGCAAGACGACCGCGCCGCTGTGCTGGCGGCCTTAGAATGCGTTTCGCATGTGTGCATCTTTTCAGGTGAGAGCGTCGAGAGCCTCGTGGCTGCGCTCGCGCCCGATGTCTTGGTCAAGGGTGGCGATTACGCCCCAGCCGCCATTGTCGGCCGTGAACGCGTCGAAGCGCGCGGCGGCCAAGTTCGCGCCCTGCCGCTGTGGCCAAACTTTTCCACCACCCAATTAATCGAGCGCATCAAGGCGCTACCCAGCGCGTAACGCCCCTTGCTCCCATTTGGTTTGGGAGAGGGATTATGCTATATTTTTTGTCAAAGATGGTTCATTTGTGTTTCCGATTAAAAGTGCGATGAAAAGCGCGAAAAGCGCATTGGCGTTGGTCTTGGGCCTTGGAGCTTGCGCTGCGCCGCCTGTGCCGCCACCTGCCGAACAACCCCTCGTCCAGCGGGAAGAGGTCCAGCCAGAGGAAAGAGAAGCATTTCAGTCCCTCGAACGCGCAGTTGCGGCCGCGTACGAGCGCGAGCAAGCTATGGCCGAGCGCGTGCGCCAGCTAGAGACATCCAACGCCCAGTTGCGGCAGGCACTCAGGGCCCTCCAAAGCCAGAGCCGCGTCCTAAGTGCGCGACTGGATTCTTTACCGCGCCGCGCCGCCAGCACCAGCCGCCACACTCTGCGGCCCGCGGCGACGTCCGGCAGCGGCAAAAGCGATGCGTTCAACATGTACCAAGGTGCGCTCTACTACTACCGCCACAAACAATATAACCGCGCCTTGGCCGAGTTTGACCGCTTGCTGCAGGAAGCCCCCCTGAGTGAATGGTCCGATAACGCCCAGTATTGGAAAGGCGAGTGCTATTACGGGCTGCGCCAATACCAGCAGGCGCTGATCGAATTCACCAAGGTGTTTGCCTTCAGCAACACGGATAAAGCCGACGACTCCCAGCTAAAAATCGCCCGCTGTCATCTCGCTTTGGCCGAGCGCGACCGGGCGCTTGCGGCCTTACGCAAGCTAGTCGATGAGTATCCAGACAGCGAATATGCGCCTGCGGCCCGCGAACAGATAAAACACCTCGGTGGTTGATGAGAACGATCTTGTTGCGAATTTGTTATCGCCTTTTGGCCGTGCTGATGATCTGTGCCTCCGCGTCGGCCGCCATTCCTTTTCCCACCAATATGGACTTGTTGGTCGAGACGGTGGCGAGTGCGGTTGATGAGAGTTTGGGGCGCATTGAAATACCGGCTGATGCCGCGTCGGCTTCCTTGTTGATCGTGGCGCAGAGCAAGCACGACGCCAATTGGATGGTCGAACACCTACTGGCCAATCGGCTGCTGACGCGCGGCTTTAGCGTGACCTTGGATTCGACCGCGGCCCAACCGGCGAGTATGCGCCTGTCCTACCGAGTGCTCGACTTGGGAGTTTCCGCGTACTCGGGACTGCGCGGCAGCGAGGTCAGCCGCCAAGGACGGGTAACGCTCGCCCTGCGCTTGAGCGACGAGCGCGACGATGTGGTCCACTGGCAGGACGAGATCACTCGCACGCAGCGCGATCAGATTCCCAAAAAGCAGCTAGACATACTCCAGCACGATCAATTCAAATTTGCCAAGACCGAGTTAGAGGAACAAACGTGGAGCAAGTTCGTCGAACCTGTGATCGTCTCCACCGTGCTCGGTGGGCTTATCTATTTATTCTTTTCTAACCGCTAGCCATGAAATACCTTGCCTTCCCGCTCGCCCTGTGCGTCGCCGCCTGCGCCAGCACGCCGCCGGAGAAACTCCAAGGCGCGGATTACTACTTTGAAGAAGGCCAAAAGGCCATGGAAAAAAAACGCTGCCTAGAGGCCTCCGAGCACTTCAAGCGCCTAGTCAGCAACTTTCCCGGTTCGCGCCGGGTGGCCGAGGCTCAGTTTCTCCTAGCCGAAGCGCACTTTTGCAATCGCGATTGGGTCAACGCCGCCTTTGAGTATCAGCGCATCGTCGATATTTATCCGTCTAGCGAGTGGGCGGTTGAGGCGCAGTTCAAGGTAGGCGAGTCGTACTTCAAGCAATTGCGCCGTCCAGAGCTGGACCAGAAGGAAACCTTTGAGGCCCTGACGGCCTTCCGCAACTTTATTGAGGACAATCCCGATGCGCCCTTGGCGGAACAGGCGCGCGAGCGCATCACCGAGTGCCGGAGCCGCCTAGCGCAAAAAGAGTACTTAAGTGGCCGCCTGTACCACAAACAGGGCCATTTCGATGCAGCCAAAATGATCTACGAGGAAGTGCTGCGCGAGTACCCGGACGTTGGCGAGTGGTATTACACCACCCTCTTCCGCATGGGCGAAATCGCCCACGAGCAAGGCGATGTGGATCTAGCGGTGCGCTATTGGAAGGAAGTGCTGCAAGACAGCGGCGACCCGGAGCTGGTGGAGGGCGTGCAGAAGCACCTGTCCGGGCTGAGCCAATCGCCGGGCTAAAGATGCGGCGCATCGGCGTCATCGGCGGCAGTTTTGACCCCATCCACCACGGCCACCTGCTCTTGGCCCGCTTCGCCTTAGAGCAAATCCCCCTCGACGAAGTGCTTTTCATTCCAGCGGCCGATCCACCGCTCAAGCAGGGCGCGTACGCGCCAGCCGAGGAGCGCTGGACCATGGTTGAACTGGCCATAGCGGACTGTCCCGACTTTGCGGCCTCGCGTTTGGAGCTAGACCGCCCGGGCAAGTCCTATACCGTCGAAACCCTGCGCCTGTTGCACCAGCTTTATCCCCGTGCCGAGTTGTTTTTCATCATCGGCGCGGACAACATCGGTCAGCTAGACGAGTGGCACGATCTCGAAGGCATTTTGGCCCAGTGTACGGTAGTAGTGGGGGCGCGTCCAAGGGAAATGGCAGGCGACGATCCAAAACTGTTGACGCGCCTGCGCTTCATAGATACCCCGCTCATTGAGCTGTCCTCGACCGAGATTAGGTCGCGCCGGGCCGCTGGCCTACCGATCCGCTACATGGTGCCCGAAGCGGTCGAGGCCCACATACTTGCGAAAGGATTGTACGCCGCCCCGTGTTCATGACGTATTTAGAGTGCTCTCGTACGGGTGCACATTACGACGCCGACGTGTTGCAGAACCTGTCGGAGGTGGGTGCGCCCCTTCTCGCTCGCTACGACCTCGATCGGGCTGGCCGCGAGCTGACCCGCGCCGCGCTCAGTACCCGCCCGCCGACGATGTGGCGCTACCGGGAAGTCATGCCCATCCGCACGCCCGAGGAAATCGTCTCTCTCGGCGAGGGTTTCACCCCGCTGCTCCGCCCGGAGCGCTTGGGTCGCTGGACGGGCTTTTCCCAACTCTACATCAAGGACGAATCGCCCAATCCCACCGACTCCTTCAAGGCGCGCGGACTTTCGGCTGCCGTCACTTGCGCCCGCGCGCGCGGTGCGCAAAAGCTGGCCATTCCCACGGCGGGCAATGCCGGTGGCGCGATGGCAGCCTACGCAGCCGCCTGTGGTGTACCGGCGATTGTCTTCATGCCCCGCGATACGCCGCAGGCCTTTGTCGCTGAGTGCCGGTCCTGTGGCGCTGAGGTCGAGTTGGTTGACGGGCTAATCAGCGATTGCGGTCGCATCGTCGGCGAGCGCAAGGAAGCCGAGGGGTGGTTTGAGGTATCGACCCTGAAGGAGCCGTACCGCATCGAGGGCAAGAAGACCTTGGGCTACGAGTTGGCCGAGCAGATGGATTGGTCGCTGCCCGACGTGGTGATTTATCCCACTGGTGGGGGCACGGGGTTGATCGGGATGTGGAAGGCATTCGCCGAGCTGGAGCAACTCGGCTGGATTGGCAAGCACCGGCCGCGGATGATCTCGGTGCAGGCCGAGGGCTGTGCGCCGATTGTCCGGGCCTTTGCCCTCGGCGATGAAGCCGCCCAGGCGTGGGAAGGCGCGCACACCGTGGCTTCGGGCCTGCGCGTTCCCAGTGCGGTCGGCGACTTTCTGATGTTACAGGTGTTGCGGGAAAGCGGCGGCACTGCCATTGCCGTCAGCGACGAGGAATTGCTCGCGCATTCGCATAGCATGGCGGCGCACGCGGGCATTTTCCCCGCGCCCGAAGGTGGGGCAACGCTAGCGGCCCTAATCAAGCTCAAGGAGCAGGGACTAGTGGCCCCGGACGAGCGCGTGGTGCTCTTTAATACGGGGTCGGGTTACAAGTACTTGGAGGCGCTGTCCGAGGGGCTCGTGTCTTGACGAGAATGGGGGCGGCGTCTATTTTATGACACTGCTTTGCACCCATAGCTCAATTGGATAGAGCACCTGACTACGGATCAGAAGGTTCGGGGTTCGAGTCCCTGTGGGTGCGCCATTAAAAACAACGGGTTACGTCAAAAGACGTAGCCCGTTTTGCTTTGGTGGGAAAGAGGCGTTTATGGCCCTACCAGAAGCCCTTGCTGTCGATAGTTTTCAAGATCGCATCCCGAACCACGACGCCGGTTGTTCCTGTTATTGTAGCCTCTTATTGGCGGCTTTTGAGCCGTCCCCAAGACCGATCTTCGACCGACGTAGAAGCGGTTGCCGGATAAAAGCCAGAACCTAAGACAAAATCTTGGCCGAGCGCAGAATAGGAAATAGCGTAGCTCACTTTAGGCGAGCCGGTGTCCCCTTCTAGCTCTGGATTGGGCCAAAGGTACTCGACAAAGCCGCCGCCTTGAGCCGCCGCAGCGATGAGTTCTTGGGTCATTTTGACGCCGTTGGTGTCTTCAAGATCGTAGATGTTTTGGCCTTCAAGGTCTGGGTTGGCTCCGTTAAGTATTAGGACCCCATCGGGCGTCCCAGCAAAGAGGTAGATAGATCCCTGCTTCCAAACCCCTTCGGTTCTGAATTCCTGCAAGATAGCCAGATACTCGGGAAGGCTTGTGGCGTTGTTCAAGTACGCCTTCGCCGCATGTACAAAGGCTTTCAGGGTTTCCCGATCCACCACATCGCCGGCTGTTACCTCCGGGTCTTGAGCGATGGCGGGATGCGCGGCGGGCAAGAGGGTGGCTAATGCTATAATGAGTACTGCTGTTAGGTGTTTCACGACGACTCTCCTTTTTGAGAAGCCAAGCGGCGATCTTGGCAAAGTGCTTTCGCACCGTGCGATAGGTGGTTGCTGCCGTTCCCGTGCTGGTGAACGTCCATGTACTAACCGGGGAAGCTCGCTGAGAAGCGCGAGTGCGGCCAGTTCGGACGGTGACAGCACCCGGTCGCGCGCCAATAACCTCCTCCCGTCTGCGGACGCGGTCAAATATATCTTCCGCGACCCGCACGACCAAGACCCGGCCCGGCGTTTCAAGGGGCTGGTGCGCTACGCCTACACCGAGTCAATCCAGCACTCGCGCAGCACCGATATGGAGCGCCACGGCCGCACTGCCGGCAGCGCGGACCTGAGTCATCTGGCGGGCAAGGCGATCAAACTGCGCATCTTGCTTGAGAAGGCGAGGTTCTATTCCTTTTGGTTCAACTAGTGGGCTGGACCGCGCTACCCGGCGCTCAGGATCGACATAACAGGAGCTATCTATGGCGAAGATACCTGTTGGATTAATTGGCTGCGGCGGTCGCGGTCACGGCCACGTCCGCGCCCTGCATGAGCTGGAGGACGTCGAGTTGGTCGCCGTCTGCGATCCGGTTGCGGCAAGCCGCGAACAGGTGGGCGACGAGTGGGGCGTCGAGCGCCGCTACGCGGACGTAGAGGCTATGCTCGACGCCGAGGAATTGGCCGCGGCGATCGTCGCGACCCCGGCCCATCTCAACGCCGAGGCGGCCCTGCCGTGCTTGGAACGGGGTATCGATACTCTGCTGGAGAAACCGCCGGGTATGAGTTTAGACCAGACCCGCGCTCTCAAAGGAGCTGCTGAGGCCAGCGGAGCCCGTGGCATGGTCGGCTGGAATCGCCGCTTTGATCCGCTGGTTTTGCAGGTGCGCGAGGAGATCGAGTCTCGCGGCCCGATCTATCAGCTAGTCGGCGAGTTCCACAAGAGCATGAGCGGTTTTATCGCCGGTGGCCGCTTTCCCGAAATCGTCATGGACAACATGTTGCTCGAAAGCCCGATCCACGCGATTGATCTGGTGCGCCACTTGGGTGGAGCGCCGGTCGCCGAAGTTCACAGCTTTGTCCGGCGCGCATCCGCCTACAAGGACGTCCACGCCGCTTTGGTCGTCTTTGAGAACGACTGCGTCGCCCAGATTTGCGCCAACTACACCACCGACGCCCGCCTAGAGCGCTACGAAATCCACGGCCGCGACATCTCGGCCTATATAGAGGGGATTTCCACCTGCGAGTTGGTCTGCGACGGGGAGCGCAAGCACTTGCAAAAGGAGGGTGTGGACAGCACCCTGGCACAAGCCACCCACTTCTTCGACTGCATCAAGGCTGGTCGTCCCATCGACCCACCGGCTGCGGACTTGGACGAGGCCATCGCGACGATGGAGCTTGCGACGGCTATTTTGGCGGGCCTGCGAGACGGCGCTTGATCGCCCCCCAAGACACCTCCGCTACGGCTGTAGCCAACCGCACGGCTTCAACGGTGAAACTACAGGCGATGTCGTAGAAGAGCTGGTCGCCCTCGACGCGCACATTGGTCCACACCGCCGGCAACCCGACGACCCCGGCTTCATCGGCGGTGGTCGGCCAGTGGACCACGCCCGACCCCGCTCGCGACCACACCCCGCTGTGACCGACGCCGCCCAATTCTAGCTCGTAGGTTCCATCGGCCCGGAAGACCACGTGTCCGGCCAGCGTTCCATCGGCAAAATTGACGATGCCCCACCGACCCAATAGTTCGTCGCCTAGTTCCTCTGCTCGCGCCAAGGCGATTGCGGGTTCGGCTCCCCAATACAGGGTGTCGTCCTCTAGCTGGAAGGGCACATTCTCGCTTTGTTCGGCCAGCACCCCGCTGACGTTGGCGGTATAGCGCAGGGTGACAACGCCGTCAGCGGCTTCGTACTGGCCTTGATCCTCTGTTACCGGCCGCTCGGAATCGTCCCGGAGCGCGACGCGGCGGAAGCGCCCATTGCTATTGAACTCGATATAGAAGTGCTTTACGAAGGTGCCAAACTCGCTCTGGCAGCTCTCCCAGGAACCTACTAGATTCGTCTGCGCCCCAGCGCTGCCGAACAGCAGGGCAACCGATAAGATGCTTGCGCGTATCCTAATCATCAGACAATCTCCACGCCCCAAAAGCCCAACATGGGCAAGAATCGCTCCATATCCGCTGGCACGGTCGCTGGATCCTTGCCGTAGCCGCCGTGGACTTTAGCCGCCCCTTGCAGGGGCCGCTCCAAGACCAGTTCGACGCGGTGGTCCTGGGGATAGACCACTGCTGCGATTGGCACCTCGCCGGCTTCATCCTCGACTCGGAAGCTATTGGCCTCTAGGTCGATGCTGTCCATCCGGCTTTCGACGGCAGTAAACTCCAATTCGACGCGGTCCTCCCGCTGCCGGGCTGCCGCTAAATCCGGTGCTTGCCAAGCTACTGCTTGGCCATAGACCAGCCCCAAAGCCGCCTGCGCCAACCGCTCGCCCAAGAGCATATTGCCGGCGGGACTGGTGTGGATCAGATCGGCAAGCGGCAAGTCGAGCGCTGGCACCACGCCTATCCTCGGCACTTGCCGCGCCACCTGCCGCTGGGCCTCGCGCACTTGGCTCCAGCGCCGGTCAGTATCCGGGTCGGCAGGTTGGTACACGCGGTTTAGCTGCACGGTGAGCACCGGCAACTCCGCATCGGCAAGGGCCTCCCGCCAAGCGGCGACTGCTTGCTGGAACCGCTGCGCGTAACTGGTGGCATCCGCGTCCGTCCCCGCATCGCTTTCCCCTTGGTACCACACAATCCCCCGGACCGTTCCCCCGACCTTGTCCACGCACTGCACCATATTGTCGAGCAAGTCCGCCGCCCCAGGCTCGCCGGGGTTCCAACGAGTGAGGGGAGAGCCTCCCAATGCCGTCTGTACTAAACCCACTGGGTGCGCGAGCACTCTTTTGAGCGTGCGGCCAAATTGCAGGTAGGGCGAGTGCCCTGGGTTGGCGGCCTCGCGGTTCACTGCGTGTTGGGTATCGGTCGATTCGTTCATCGGGTGCGTCGCCAGTGCCCAGTGCTCGCTGTTCCTAAACAGGTGTACTCCCAGTTCCACTGGATCTTCGTAAGGCCCGCGTCCGTATCCGGCCGAATTGCTCTGTCCGGCAATCACCCACAAATCGCCTACCCCCAAAAAGTGCCGCATATCCCCGCGCGGCGACCATTCCCCGGCCGGGTTGTCCGCCGTCCGCAACCGCGTCTCCAGCCGATAAAGCCCTCCTGCGGGTATGTGTTCTAAAGCACCTTTCCAAGTACCATCCCCCGCTGTCGGTACCGCCTGCCAGTCCAAACTGGCCGCAACAGCCACCCCTGTATCCTCCCACACCAAGCGCACTTCCACTTGTCCGGGAGTCTCAAACTTCCACCGACCCTCTAGCTCAATCCTTCCTTCCCCACGCTCGTCCTGTTGTACGATCTGCCAGTCCTCTGGCCCCTGTTCAATGATTGCACCGATTTGCTCTGCCATTCGACCTCTTTCCGTTAGGTAACGCGCATTCGCTAGCACCTAATTTGCCAAACGCTCCTCTTGTCATGCAAGTTTTCTCCAATTCTCTTGGCTTCTCGTTGGTTGCCGACGATTGATGTCGTGTCCTAATTATTGGGAAAAGGAGATTTTCGATGTCGCTTGAAGGCAAGGTAGCTCTTATCACAGGCGGCGCACGCGGCTTGGGCCGCGCTTATGTCCTCCATCTGGCCCGCTTGGGCGCGGACGTTATTATCGCCGACATAGACCTACAGGCCGCCCGCGAATACGGCGAAGAACTCACGGCCGAGACCGTGGAAGCCGAAGTAGTAACTCTCGGTCGCCGCGGCGTGGGTGTTGCCGTGGATGTCACCGACCGCCAAGCAGTAGATGCCTTAGTCGCCGAGGGACTCGATACTTTTGGCCGCATCGACATACTTGTCAACAACGCCGGCGGGAACTTGCGCTCGCACGAGGAACAAGCCGCGTCCTTGGCTGGGGAAGACCACTACCGCTACATAATGGACATCAACCTCACCGCCACCATCCACTGCTGTCAAGCGGTCAGCGCGGCGATGAAGGAAGCCCAGTCCGGCAAAATCATCAACGTGGCCTCGCAAGCGGGTTTGTGGAGCGGGCGCGATGGCGGCGGGATGCCCTACAAGGTGGCCAAGGCCGGCATCGTCCACTACACGCGGGTGCTCGCCGCCGAGCTAGGCCCTTATGGCATCCACGTCAACTGCATTGCTCCGGGCCTAATTTTGTCGTCTCGCGCCGTGGCCCAGGGCCGCAACAGCGAGGAATCGCGCGAGCGCTTAGAGCCGCAGATTCCCCTCCGCCGCTTGGGGACGCCCGAGGACTGCGCTCGGGTGGTGGAGTTTTTGGCGTCCGATCTCTCGGATTACGTCACTGGGCAGTGTATTCCGGTTTGTGGGGGCTTTGTGGCGTTTTGATTCCTACTCCTCGGGTCGTCTGATGCGCGCCACTAGCCTCATCAGGGCGAGTCGTTCAAAATCGCGTGGGTCGTCGGTGCGAATTAGAAAATCTCCCTCCATGCGGCGCGTTTCCCCGGCGCTGAGGACGATTGGCTGTCCAATGGGTATAAATGCGTCGATTAGAAATTCCTCTTGATCGAAAAACCGCAAGTCGTAGCGCACCCACACAGTGGCTTCGCCGACATTGCGGAATACGGCCGCAAAGGCCCCCTCGAATTCCGCTATTGTCCCGAACCCCGGCTGTGGCAAAAACGGCAACCAAGTCAAGCTGTCGA
>JAJEEZ010000413.1:0-2797 GCA_022820705.1 Candidatus Latescibacterota bacterium
GCGATCCTCATCGCCTTAGCGGGTACGCCGGACCTGCCGGTCGTTGTCGTGCCCGGTGGAGTGACCCTGCCGCCGGAAGAAGGTGAGGACGCGGGCAAGATCCAGTCCGCCGGGTCGCGGCTGGCGCAGGGCGAGATGGACATCGACGACTTTCAGGTGCTCGGCTGCCGCGCCTGTGCCACGCCGGGGGGGGGCTGCCAGTTTTTGGGGACTGCGGCTACGACCCAAGTTGTGGGCGAGGCAATGGGGCTGTCGCTGCCGCATTCGGCGCTGGCTCCTTCGGGCGAAGCGGTCTGGCACGATATGGCCGTGCGCTCGGCGCGGGCGCTGATGGCGCTGGAGGCTGCGGGCATTCGCTCGCAGGAGTTGGTCACCGATCAGGCGCTGCACAATGCCATGGTCGTCCACGCGGCCTTTGGCGGTTCGACGAACTTGATCCTGCACGTGCCGGCCATTGCCCATGCGGCTGGGCGGAAGCGGCCGGAGGTGGAGGATTGGGACCGGATCAATCGCGAGGTGCCGCGCTTGGTGGATGTGCTGCCCAACGGCCCTGAGTTCCACGTTACCGTGCGTGCCTTTTTGGCCGGTGGGGTGCCGGAGGTCATGTTGCACCTCCGTCGCTTGGGGCTGTTGGAGGAGGAGGTGATGACGGCTACGGGCCGCACGCTGGGCGAAAACCTCGACTGGTGGGAGAATGCACTGCGTCGTCACCGCTTCCGCGAGGAACTGCGAAAGCTAGACGGGGTGGATCCGGACGATGTGATTATGGACGCTGATCGCGCTCGCTCTAAGGGTTTGACCAGCACCATTTGCTTTCCAGTCGGCAACATTTCGCCCGAGGGTGCGGTCGTCAAGAGCACGGCCATCGACGCTTCGCTGCTCGACGCGCAAGGGATCTATCGGCACACGGGGCCGGCGAAGGTTTTTACCACCGAACGCGACACTATCGCCGCGATCAAGGACGGCGAGATCGAGCCGGGCGACGTGCTGGTGATGATTAGCTGCGGGCCGATGGGCACGGGAATGGAGGAAGTGGCGCAGGTTACGATTGCGCTCAAGTACACGGATATTGGCAAGCGCGTGGCGCTGCTTACGGACGCGCGGTTTTCGGGCTTTTCCTCTGGTCCTTGCATTGGGCACATCGGCCCGGAGGCTTTGGCTGGCGGACCCATCGGCAAGCTGCGGGACGGCGATTTGATCGCCATTGAAATCGACTGCCACGACCTGCGCGGCCGCATCGATTTGGTCGGCTACGAAGGCGAGGAATTCGGCGCAGAGGAAGGCCAGCGGGTGCTGGCCGAGCGCACCTTGCGCCCCGACCTTGCGCCCGAAGCAGAACTGCCCGACAACACTAAGCTGTGGGCGGCGCTGCAAAACGTCGGTGGTGGCACTTGGGGCGGTTGCGTCTATGACGTGGACGCGATTGTCGCCACGCTCGAAGCGGGCCGCGAGGCGCTAAAGGAGACGGCGTGAGCGGCAAGCAAATCGTCGTCGGCATCACCGGGGCCAGTGGCGCGCTCTACGCGGGCCGCCTGCTGCGCGCCTTGCTGATCGGCGGACACCAAGTGCATCTGGTTCTGTCCAAATACGGGCGCTACCTGCTCGTCGAAGAGTTGGGTTTCCGTCCCGATAAGGAGAGCTTGCGCGCGTTTGTAACGCGGTGCTACGGGGAGGAGACCCAAGCTGGTGAACTGCACGAGTACAATGCCAGCGACCTAGCGGCTCCCATCGCCAGCGGTTCGGTGGCCATCGACGGCATGGTGGTGGTGCCTTGTTCGGTCAAGACGCTGTCCGGCATCGCCCGAGGAGCGTCTGCGAGTCTGATTGAGCGCGCGGCTGATGTCAGCCTCAAGGAGCGACGACCGCTGGTGCTGGTGGTGCGCGAGACCCCGCTCAACCTGATTCAGTTGCGCAATATGACGGCAGCGGCCGAAGCCGGGGCCATCATTCTGCCGGCCATGCCAGCCTTCTACCAAAAGCCGCAGACCTTTGACGATTTGGGCGATTTTATCGCCGGTCGCATTTGCAACATACTGCGAATTGAACACCAGCTCTTCCCGCCTTGGCAGGGGCCGGAAGGGAAAAAATAATCCTAGATCAGCGACGCTAGTTGGGCGCGGAACAACGCGCGCGGCAGCATGCCTTCGATTAGGCGGCCTTCTTCTTTGACGATGGCGCGACAGACGGTCCACGGCCCAAAGCGGCAGAAAATTTCGCCTTTGAGGCCCGTGGGCGGGTCGCAATAGAGTGGACGACCCTCAAATAAGTCCTGTAGTTGATCCCAGCTCAACTCGATGCTGGGTCCCTGCATGAGATGTCCCCACATAGAGACGGTTTGCTGGGACAGGTAGTGGTAGCCTTTGTGGAGGCGAGCCACCTTCATACCGCTGCGGACGAAGTAAGGCAGATGCTCTTGGAGCGCCGGGCCGAACGCTGATTGTCGGCACAGGTGGCGCTTGCTAAGGGTGAATATCTGGTCCGAGGGGCAGGGCAGGGTGCCGCTCCACCGGTCTTCGATGGTGCGCCGGGACTCGGCGGCGGCAGGGTCGGTCGTCGAGGTATTCCAAGCAGGGGCGTCTCCAAGGCTTGGCGTCGGTGCGCGTTTGGAGAGACGAACGACAAAAGCTCCTTCGGTGTCGTGGTGGTGGGGCCAGACGCGGACGCAGCGGGCGAACTCGGCTGGGAATTGGGCGGCTAGCGCATCCGGCAGCGGCGGTCCCTCGAATTCTGCGATGGGGAGGATCGCGACGTCTTCTCCATAGCGGCGCAACAGCCCGAGGAGCACTTCTTCGTTTTC
>JAJEEZ010000510.1:0-4420 GCA_022820705.1 Candidatus Latescibacterota bacterium
GGCAAAGGCGCTGGCGGGGAAGACCACGTCGGCCAGTGCCGCGGTCTCGGTGAGGAAGATGTCGATGACCACGAGGTGATCTAAGCTATTGAGGGCGTGCTCGCAGTGATGGCGGTCTGGGTCGGAGACGAGGGTGTTTTCGCCGTCGATAATCATGGCAAAAACCTCAGTGCCGCAGCGGTTGAGCGCTTGGACTTTGGTGATGCCTTTGTCTAGGTCCATCTCCCGTCCATAGAGCGCGGTGAATTTTTCTCTGCTTTCCGGTTGGTCAGTAGGTTGGAAGCCGGGGTAATTGGATGGAACGGCCCCAGCGTCGCCAGCACCTTGGATGTTGTTCTGCCCGCGCATGGGGTTGAGGCCGGTGCCCTCGCGGCCAATGTTGCCGGTCAGCAGGGCGAGATTGCACAGGCTCTGGACGTTGTCAACGCCGCAGATGTGCTCGGTGATGCCGAGGGTGTAGTAGATGCCGGATTTATCGGCGGCACCGTACCAGCGGGCGGCCTGTTCAATGTCTGCGGCGGGCACCTCGGTAATGGTCGAAGCCCACTCGGGAGTGAACTCGACGACGTGCTCTAGGAATTGCTCAAAGTCGGCGGTGCGCGTTTCCATAAAGGCGCGATCTACTAGGTCTTCACGGACGATCACGTGGGCCATAGCCAACAGCAAGGCCACGTCCGATCCGACGCGGATGGGCAGGTACAAATCGGCCATATCCGCGAGGTCGGTCTTGCGCGGGTCGGCGACGATCATCTTGGCCCCGCGCTTGAGGGCCTTTTTGATGCGCGTGGCCGCGACCGGGTGGCACTCGGTCATGTTGGTGCCGATGCAGAAGATCAGGTCCGGTTTATCCATGTCGGCCAAGGGGTTCGACATGGCACCGCGTCCGATGGTGGCTGCCAGACCGGCAACCGTAGGGGCGTGTCAGGCACGGCTACAGTTGTCTATGTAGTGCGTGCCGTATCCTCGGCGGATGAATTTTTGCAGGCAGTAGTTGGCCTCCGAGGGCGTGCGGCCGGAGGCGACGCCGTAGATGGCGTGGCGGCCGTGCTCGGCGAGCACCTTGGCAAAACCATCGGCGGCGCGGTCGAGCGCGGTGTCCCAATCGGTGGGGTGAAGCTGGCCGTCCTCACCGCGGACTAGGGGCTGTGTGAGTCGGTCGCTATGCTGGACGAAGTCAAAGGCAAACTGGCCTTTGATGCACAGCGCGCCCTCGTTGGCCGGGCCGTCCATGGCCGGTTGGATGCCGACGAGTTTATCCTCTTTGGACAGCAGATCCACTGAGCAGCCAACGCCGCAGTACGGGCAGACCGAGCGGGTTTTTTCGATCTCGCCGGGTAAGTCGGCGGCGCGCAAAGCCTTTTTGTCGGCAAGGGCACCGGTGGGGCAGGTCTGGACGCATTGGCCGCAGAAGGTGCAGGACGAATCCTTGAGCAGGCCATTGAACTCGGTGGTGATCTGCTTGTGGAAGCCGCGCCCCATCGCGGCAATGGCGTGGTCGCCTTCTTGCTCGGCGCAGACGCGGACGCAGCGGTTGCACGAGATGCACAAGTCGTAGTCGCGCAAGATGAAGGGGTTGTCGTCGGTGGGATGCGCTTGGCCGGATTGGGCGCCTTGGAAGCGGCCGGAGCGGGCTTGGTAGCGATCGGCGAGGTCGGTTAGCTCTTGCGAAGCGTACCCGCGCAGGGGATCCACCTCGACTTCGCGGTTTTCCGAGACGACCATTTCTAGCAGCGTCTTGCGATGCTTTTCAATGGCCGTGGTCGCCGTTTTGACGACCATGCCGGGCGCAGCTTGCGACGTGCAGGAGGCGACCGGATTGCGCGATCCTTCGACTTCTACCACGCAGAGCCGGCAGGCCCCAAAAGATTCTAGGCGCGGATCGTAGCAGAGGGTGGGAATGTCGCGGCGATGGCGCTCGGCGACCTCGTAGAGGGTCTCGCCGGGAGCAAAGGCGACTTCTTCGCCGTCTAAGGTCAGGGTGTGTTGTTTACCATTGGTATTCATGTAAGGCCCTCGTTCAAGCGCAGACGCGCTGTTCTACTTGGTCTGGAAAGTACTTGAGGAGGCTATCGGTGATAAAGGGGGCGGCCATGCCGAGGCCGCAGGCGCTAGTGGACTTCATGACGTCGCCGATGTCTGCTACTTCGGAGCGCCAAGTTGCTAGGTCCGCAGGCCCGCCGCCATCAAGCCGCTCAGTCAGCCGCTGGGTGCCGATGCGACAAGGGAAACACTTGCCGCAGGACTCTTCGGCAAAAAAGGCCATGGCTTGGCGGGCAATGTCCACCATGTCGCGGCGGTCGTCAAAGGCCATGATGCCACCCGCGCCGAGCATAGATCCGCGGGCGCGGATCGCTGGCTCGTCGAGAGTAGTATTAAGATCGTCGCCGGCGAGAAAGCCGCCCGAGATGCCGGCCATAGTGACTGCTTGGATCTGACGGTCTGGCTCCGGCCCACCGGCCCACTCGTGGAGCAAGGTGTTGAGCGGCAGGCCAAAGGGAATTTCGTAGTTGCCCGGCCGCTGCACGTCGCCCGAGAGGCTGATGACCTTGGTGCCCGGGTGGCCGTTGAGGCCCAGCGAGCGATACCACGCCGCACCGCGCCGCACGATTGGGGGCACTGAGGCCAAGGTTTCGACGTTGTTGACGGCCGTGGGCAATTCTTCAAAACCGTGCGTTACCGGGTAGGGCGGACGATTGCGCGGATAGGGATGTTTGCCTTCGAGGCTGTTGAGCAACGAGCCTTCTTCGCCGCAGATGTACGCGCCAGCGCCACGGCGGATGTCGAGCGCACAGGAAAAGTCGCTGCCGAGAATGTGTTTGCCGATCAGGTTGGCGGCCTGGGCCTCGGCTAGCGCGTTGGCGAGGATGGCGTTGATTTCCGGGTATTCGTAGCGCAGATAGATAAAGGCGCGGGTTGCACCGGTGGCGTACGCGGCGAGGAGCATGCCTTCGATGACTGCGTGTGGGTCCCATTCGAGGAGGGCGCGGTCCTTAAAGCAGCCCGGCTCACCTTCGTCGGCATTGCAGACGACAGTTTTGGGCGCGCCTGGGGCCTCGGCAACGGCCTGCCACTTCTGGCCGGTGGGAAAGCCCGCCCCGCCCCGCCCGGCAAGCTGGCTGTCGGCAATGAGGGCCACCAGTTCGGCTGGTTCCCCGGCGAGGGCTTGTTGCAGTGCTTGGTACCCTCCGGTTTGACGGTAGCCGGATAGGGTGGCGCGGCCGGGGGTGCGGACGTCGGCAAAGACGCATTCTTCGTACCCGCCGGGATTGGGCGCGGGTAATGGTGAAGGAGCGGGGGCAAGAGTCTCCGCGTCGGTTCCGACTAGCACTTGATCGCCTTTGATGACCGGAATGGGATCGTCGCAGCGGCCGGCGCACGGCATGGGCGTGGCGTCGGCGAGGCTGGTACAGAGCGCGTCGGCTCCGCGCAGCGCGCATATTGGGCCGGTGCAAACGCGCGGGGCACTTTGGCCGGGCGCTTGGCGGGCGAAGTGGTGGTAAAAGGTGACAGTGGCGAAAAGCTCGGCGAGGGGGATTTTCAGGCCCGTCGATACGGCCTTGAGCGCTTCTTCCGACAAATAGCCGTCGCGGTCGTGGAAGGCGTGCAGAAGCGGCAAGAGGGGAGCGGTTTCGCGCTGCCAGCGTGCGACGAGTGCGTCATTTGTAGGGGAGATCAAGCCAGGTACCTTTGTAATTTATAGGAGGCCGCCGGAAGGCGACCGCGTTTTCGTATATAGATGAATAATTTAGGAGTTGCGCCAACGAGGGGCAACTGAGCACGGCGGCTAGCTATAAGCGGTTAAACGGAGCCGAAGTACTCAACCCCGTGCAAGCCGCTTGGTCTCGGGGGCGCACTCTTGGCTCGCTCCCCACCTACCAAGCTGCGGTCGATAGGGAGCGAGCCACCTGTTTGTCTTAACAAAGCGGTCGAGTGTGCTACTTGAGCAACAGCATCTTCTCAACTGCGAGGAACTTTCCACCGGCTTGGAGGCGGTAGAAATAGATTCCCGCCGACACGCTGTGCCCGCTGTCGTCGGTCGCGTCCCACTCTACTCGGTGGTGCCCGGTGCTCTGATGCTCGGCGACGAGGGTGCGAACCGCTTGGCCAACGACATTATAGACGATCAGTTCCACATCCATCGCGGTCGGTAGCGCATATTTAATCATCGTCGTTGGGTTGAACGGGTTCGGATAGTTATGCGATTCAAACGTCAGCGGCAGGTTGACGCCCTTGGCGGAGGCTAGGGACGGTATCTCTGCGTCGGTCAGGGTGATGGTTGCCGAGCCTCCAGCCAAGCCCTCAATCGCACTGTTGAGCGCGATCGTCTCATTGCCCTCGTCCTCATCGTCGGCGATTGGATTGATGGAGAAGGATGTCGCACCTGCTGTCGAGCCGGCCGGAATCACAAGTAGCGGATCGA
>JAJEEZ010000259.1:0-8303 GCA_022820705.1 Candidatus Latescibacterota bacterium
AGTACGCACCCAAAGCAACCACTGTTTTATGGCCTTGTATGCCGCCGGGCGCTTGGAGGGCTTGCGCAGCAAGCACCGACTCAAGCACTTCGCGCTGCGAGCAAGACTCTATCTCAAGGCGATTCGATCCGCCTTTGAGGATCTACAAACCCTCAAAACTGCGTAACATCAGCTTTTAATTCGGATCGCATCTTTGACTCCGAGCTTGCAAAATGATGGCTGCCCCCGCAGTTCCGGTATCTCGGCTACTAATGAGAAAAGGTCCTTGTGCGCCTTTTTTTAAAGCCCTAATGGCCGCGATGATTGCTCGCAGCCCAGCACTAGCAGGGGCCCCTGAAACAACTATTGGCACGACTTCTGCGCGGCTGAGACATGCGTTCGCTAGGGCCTGTGCAATAGCTGTTTCGCAATCGCTTGCGAGGGCCCAGCCAGCGAGATTGACCGGAGAACCTCTTCCTGCTTGCAGGAGAATGCCGACCGCCCCGCCGTCGTAATCATCTAACTCGTCTGGTTCATCGACCGCCGCAGTCATCAGATGGTTGAGATCGTCGCGCCAAGCCAGATGGTTTGCTCCTAGGACAAGGGCAGTCAAGCCGCTGTCTGCACCTGTTGCCAGCGTCGCTGTCGGTCCTTTCAAGCCAAAGAATCTACAACAAGCACCGGTCGCGTAGTTGCAAACCATGCGCGTAAAGGCTGGTGCTGAAAGGTGCCTTGCTCCGCGTTCTCGAATACTCTTGCCAAAGGCTGCAACGCTTTCCGGGGAAACGCGGGTCTGGCCGACGAAGAGACCGATTTCCTCGCAATCCGGCGTCCGCAGCCGGTGTCCGGCATCCGTCAGGGCGCTGGCGACCGCGCTGGCGAGAAGACGCACGGATGTGTCCGTCCCACGCAACTCGGCGCGTGGGACAAACTGATGAACTTGATGGCAGTCCTGAACTATGCCCGTACCGGTGAGGCCAATGGGGCGGGGTACTTCTCTTCGGAGCTGCGGCATTCCATCTGCTGGTCCTAAAACAAAGGCTGCGTTAACCCCCCCAAACGCAGCATTGGCACATATTGCATGTCGCGTTATGTGAGATCGTGGCTTTGGCTCGGCCACGGGATCGGTGGGAGAGTTGGGACGAGGTTTAGTGAGATTGATGGTGGGCGGCACAACGTTGCGTGCCATAGCCATCAAAGTAACTACGGCCTCGAGCGCACCTGCTGCCCCTTGGGCGTGGCCGAGGAAGCTCTTGCTCGAGCTGACAGGTAGTTGGTCGGCGAAAGCGCCGAAGACGCGCTGGATCGCACGCCACTCGGCCGCATCGTTAGCGGCTGTGCCCGTGCCGTGCGCGTTGACGTAGTCAATGGTCTCAGGCGCAAGACCTGCATCCTCCAACGCAGCGGCCAATGCGCGCGCCATCCCCGAGCCGGAGGGATCGGGCGTGGTGTCGTGGAAGGCATCGGCGGACAGGCCGTATCCCATCAACTCGGCCAACGGCGCAGCAGCGCGTGCCTGTGCACAATGCGCGGATTCGAGCAGCATGAAGGCCGCTCCCTCGCCAAGAGTGGTTCCCATAGATGTGCTGAATGGGGCACAGGGGGTTTTGGCTATAAGCCCTAGACTGTGAAAGCCGGCAAAGACCCTTAAGCAGAGCGTGTCCACACCGCCAGCGAGAGCGAACTCGGCAACTCCCCGGCGCACTAGATCCGCGGCGAATCCAAGGGCATGAGCAGACGATGCACAGGCAGTTGAAAAGGTGATGGCCGGTCCTCCAAGACCTAAGGCGCGTGCGAGATCGGTGCTGACGGTGTGAACCTCTTTCCCCAGCAATCCATTGCAGGTCCCAAGCACTAAGGCAACGCGACTGCGGTCGATAACTTTCGCACGTTGGAGGGCCTCGGTGGCCGCGGCGGACCCGTAAGCGAGGAGACGTTGCGCTTCGGTATCGCAGCGGTCGCCCGCAGGCACCATGGCTCCCAGCCGCGTGTCGAACGGGGCGACGTCAAAGCGCTTAATGGGCGCGATGCCACTGTGGCCTTGTTCTATGGCATTCCAAAGGCTTTCAGTGTTTTCGCCCAAGGCGCAGCATGCCCCAAAGCCGGTGATTGCGACTTTCATGGGCCGTCGGCTATATCTATCAGGCCTCCGAGGAGGATGGTAACGAGACCTAGCAGAAAGGCGAGCGGTCCGACGGTGACTCCGGGGATCAGTCCTATTATTAGCAAACCATCACTACCGATTCCAGCGCCGAGAGCGATTATCAACCAACCGACTATGGTCGTTACGGTACCGAATCCAAGCAAACGGTTGCCTGCTCGATACCAGCTATCACTTTCTTCGCCACTTTTTTCTTCGCTGGTATCTTCTTTCTCCAGCGATTGATAGCCAATGGGAATCTCTTGGAGTTCCATTGCTTGCCAGCGCCGCGCCGCGTTTTCGGCTTCCTGACGCCGGACCTTAAAAGTTGGTTCACCCATGTGCGCTGCCATCAAGCGCTGCGTTTCGGCAGCCGAACCCGGTTGAGAGAGGATCTTTTGGCTTTTGGTGACATATTCGTCAATGAACATGTCAGAAGAATGCTGCAAGCGCCCGATGATGTGTTTGCCCATCGTGCGCAACTGCAGCCGGCGGCGAATGGGCACCCCGACCGAGCTTGCCTCAAGGTCAATGGCTTCGAGTACGCGATCTCCGAGCTTGGCGTCCTGACGGAGGGCTGACTGCATATTGGCTCTAGCAGCAGGGGACAGCGATTGCAGATGATCCATTAAGCCTAGGGTCGTTGAATCTATCTCGGAAGCAGAGTACTGGAGCCGTTGCTGGACGCCTGGATGTACTTGGCCCGCTACCGACAAATCGCCGAAATTCCCGGCGAGCAGGAGCGTGCGCATCCCCTGACGAAGAAGCCGTGCATCTTGCTCGCGGGAAGGTCGCTGTTGCAGCTCGCTTAGAAAGCGCTCGCCCGCTGGATTCTCGGTAATGCGATTCATCGCGCTGTCTAGATCCACTAGAAAACCGTCCATTTCCGCCGGCGTAACGTTGGGCCAACTCGGAGAAATGACCTGACGGATGCCAGCACCGCCTGTGGTACCTGTATCCACAGCACCTAGCCCACCAATCAAGAAATCTCTTCTTTTCACAGAACCGCCTCCTCGGGCTGGGCGAGGGCACGCAACAGTTGCGTGCCGGTCTCCAAGCCCGCTTGGAAATGAGTTTCAAACCGCGCAGCGGCGGCACCCATCCGCGCCGCGTACTCGGCGTTGCCGGTAAAAGCACAGGCCGTGCCGACCCCGCGCCAGAGCTGTGCGCGCCGATCGGGCGGCATCCTGCCGATAGAGTGGACAATAGACTCCGTGCGGCCGCTGTGAACGAACCACAGCGCCCGGCCAAGTCCAATGTCATAGGAGATGCTCAATTCGCCTTTGCCGGTGGGAAACCCCCGGCCCGCGAACCGATGCGCGTGGAAGAATCCTTGGTGAAAGCCGTACCCGTCCGCGACGGCATGCCTATAGCGAGGGTGCAGCCCAGGCGGCAACCAGTCAGCCGAGCGGCCCAAGTGCGCACTCGCCCAGCCAACGCCGATTGCGCCGAGGGTACGTTCGCCAGCCGACCGCCCACAGAGCAAAGCTTCTAACAGCCTCCGGGGAGCGGCGCTGAACTCATCCATTAAGACGAGTGCCATAGCGGCACCTTCGAGCGCAAAGCCGCGTCTTTGGCATGGCTCGTCTCGCAAAATCCGCGGCAGCATTGTCGGCGCAACACTCAGTGCTTGGCGAAATCCCTGCGCGAAGGCCGCCCGCGCATCGGACAGGCGCTGGCCGATCTTGGGATGCACATCGGCGGGCGGCGGCGACGTAACCTCGGACAGCAAGCGAGACAATCGCTTCCCAAGCCGGTCGGCGCGCGCGTTCACCGCACAAGCTCCTCTATGGTGTTACTAAAGTGCTCCAATACTTGTATGTTTTCTCCCAATTGGGCTTTGAGGCCCTCGGTATCCTCCAAGCGGTCTTTACTAGACTGATAGAGCGCCTGGATAGGCTCGACACAGGCTTGATCGATAAAGTGGCCGGAGTAAGCGCTCTGCTCGGCCTCCGATCGCTTGAAGCGATACCTCATGCGCTGTTGCAGGCTCTCCAACCGCGCATTTTCCTCCCGGATCGCTTGGTGAAACACAGGGTCGCAAAAGCGACCGTTGCAGAAGAGCAGGACGTTATAGGCGAAGTAAAATGCAGTGTCCCACGCGACCTTCTGTAGCATGACACCGGGATTGCCCATCAATGGGTAGTTGCCGTGATAGAGGCCGAAATAGTGCCGGAACATACCATTGAGCAGCTCTTCGCCAAATCTGGCGAGGATCGCTAATTGCAGCCGATCTGCGGCGCAATCGGCCGCGATCATCTGTGTTATGAGGGTATTTCCCACGGCGATGAAATCCCCGCCCGGCGAATAGAGGGCATCGACAAAAAAGGCCGATTCACCACAGAGTGCCCAACGGTCCGCCGAGAATGTGCGCTGGCTGAGATACGATCGCGCTTGCATCGCATGGAAGTCCAGAGGCGCTAGGGAAGAGGCGACTTCAGCTAGTTGAGGTTCCCTAGCACTCAGCCAAGTCAGCACCTTTTCAAAGCGATTGAGTTGGTCAAAGGAATGCTGAGCGGGATCGGCCATGATACCTACGCTCGTAGCTCCGGTCGGAAGTGGAATGAGCCAGACCCAGTAACCCGGCCCCATCAAGTGGTTCGTGCTGCGCCAACGCTGCTGGGGACGAGTCCTGCTGTGATAAGCTGAGTCCTCGGTCCAAAGATCCGGGTCGATCCTCTCGGCTAACCGAAACCACGCGGCATTGACTGCATGCCCTTGGGTCTGCCTGAGCTTCAGCCGCCGCGCCAGAAATCCCGCCCGACCGGTGGCGTCAATAACCCAGCGAGATTGCAGCTTCAAACTGTTGGCGTCGGCGGCTAGTTCGTGCGGATCGCCAAAATTCAATGCCTTGATTTTGCAGGCTTCTACGACTTCGGCCCCGGCTGCCCGACAGCGTTCCAAGAGACAGTTCTCCAAGCGGCCGCGATCGACGTGGTATGTGGGCAAATGGATTGTGGGAAAGCTCGCTGTTGGTTTAGCGGGAGTGCCTTGCGGGACATTTAGCAGGCCGTATTCTGGACGGCATCCCAAATCGCGATTATCCAAGTCACTCATAAAAAAGCGCAGACCGAACTTGAGCAGATGCGACTCGCGCAAATAATCGCCCAGTCCCAGTACTTCCCGGAGATACCAAGAAGAAACCTCGACCATGGACTCGCCGACTTTGAAGGTCGTCTCTGGTGCCGGGTGCCGGTGCCGTTCGAGCACGGTCACGCGGAGCGCCGGCAGGGTCAGCCGCAGTTGAAGGGCCAGCGTCAGGCCGGCCAAGCCGCCGCCGATAATTACTACATCGGACTGGCGAGTCATAAAATACGCTCCATTCGCATCCCCACTATGGCACACCTAGACTTCAATCAACAATTGCTCGTAGCGCAAATTTAGGTACGCATTGGGCCTGTGACTGTCAAACCGAATCGCTGCCATGCTGCTTTGGGTAAAGTCGAGCTTAGTGGTGTATTTCTTAAACACCTGTGGTGGCGCGGGTGTTACCTAGGCAGTGAATTTTTTGCTGCGGCAAAAAGTTACGAGAAACAAGCTCCCGCCCTTAGCGCACCAACGCGACCCGCCGCGCCAATTCCTCGCCCGGAATCGCCAAGCGCACAACATAGACCCCACTGGCTAAGTCGGCTCCGTCGAATATCGCGGTGTGCCTTCCGGCGTCCAGCACTTCGTTGACTACGACGGCCACTCGCTGCCCCAAGATGTCGAAAACCTCCAACCGCACTACCGTGCGCCCGGGGACTGCAAAGCGGATATGGGCCAGCGAGTTAAAGGGATTGGGATAAGGCGGATGTAGGACGGCCCGAGCGGGCAACGGTCCTTGGGTACTCGACCCAGCCGCCACAGCGACGCCTGAGTCGCTCGCGTTAGGTGTCAGTGCGATGTTTTCATCGTCCGATTGATAGAGCACGTACTGCATGGAGACGATGAGCATTTCATCGGTGGTTTTTTCACCCCAGCTCATCTCGCGGGGTGGGATGCTGGGATTGAGCGGATTATCCGCGGTGTTGTCGTAGGTGACAAAGGCGTGAATTTTCGAGCCGGCGGTTATTTTTTGAAAATGGGTGAACGTATAACTGCCCTGCCAGTTGAAATCCCAGTCTGAGACGCGCAGGAGGTTGGTGCGTCCGCCCTGTGGATCGACGGCGTACACTTCGCACGACTTGCCCAGCAAGTGCATATGCGGATAGATAGAGATGAGGCTAATGTCTTGTTGGATGGTCAGGGTGCCGCGAAATGTTTTGATCTCATTGGCCGGAATGACAAACTTGTCCTCAAACTCGCGTCTTGCTACTTGCGGGTGGGCGTCAAACAAGTCTTTCGCGCTGGCCGCGAGGTTGATGAAGTCCGCGAGGTTGGACACTTTGATACCGAGTCGTTCAAGTAGCGCGGCGACTCGGCCGAGGCTGTTCGGTATTGCGCTCAATCGGTCGTAAGAAAAAGGCAAAATAGAGATGAGCCCCACTTCTCTTTCAAGGGGTTCTTTTTGGAAAAATATGTTGACGCTGGATTGATCCGATTCCGCCAGCGGCCAAGGGGCGTAGTGTACTTGCAGCAATAAATCAGAGTTTCTGGGCAGTATCTGTCCGACGCCTTGGGGAAAGGGCACAATAAGTGCGCCCGGGGTGTAGAGCGGCAGCATAACGGCGGTGGGAGCGCCGAACCCGCCAAAAGATTCGTACCCGTATTCTGGAGTCTCGCGATCCTTTTGTCGCGCCGTGCCCGTGATGTCAGCCGCGATGAGTGCGTGGTGGACGATCTGGCGGTTGCCCGGCCGAAATTCAACTGCGGCTACGGCCCGATCTTCTGTGAGCTTGGTTGGGATGACAAAAATTTGGTACTGATCTTGGTTGTCGCCACGAATAGTAAAGGGTTCTGCCATCGTCAATACGAGGTCCGGGGTGCCAAGCGCCGAGTCTGTGGAAAAGGCCGGCAGGGGTGGTTCGAGGGCAGAATCTCCCTGTGGAAATCCATTCTCGACCCAGCGGGCGATTAAGTCAATCTCGTTTTGGGTGAGGATCCGTGCGCCAATGTGCCGACTGTAGTTGGGATCGGGTTTCCACGGCGGCATGTAGCGATTTTGCGTGACGTATTGGATCGTCTCCGCATGGGCCGCGACTTCGGCGTAATTCGTAAACGGGATCGGGCCGATTTCACCTGCTCGATGGCACGCTGTGCAGTTGTTGTAGATGATGGGGGCAATATGCTCGCTGAAGGTGACCGTTTGAGCACGCTGCGCAGAAAAGGCGAGAAGCAGTATGAGGATTGACAGAATTGGGTACACGATGATTCACTCCTATTTCGCCTTTTGCAATGGCGTTATGAAGCAGCCAATAGCTTGGGTTTGGCGAAATGATGGAGATTTTTCCTCTCCGAGGATGTTCAGGACTGCAGCGAGGTCCTGCTCGGTGATGATGCGACGCCTTTTACCTATCCGCGCAAAGGCATTGTCAATGCGGCCGCGATAGACCGCGCTGTTCGCTGGGTTGACAACCACAACTTCGGGCGTAATGGTTGCGCGCAACCGGTTTACCCAAGTATGGTCGAAATCCTGTATGCAAGGGAAGGGCAAACTGAATTTCTCTTTGAATGCTGCGATCGTGTGCGAGGTAGAGAGTGGGTTGGGAAAGACGCCGATAAATTCGAGTTTATCCGATGCGTACTTTGCGTGTAAGTCTTTTAGTGCGAGGGTGTAATACCGCGAGATGGGACAAGTTTCGCTGAGAAAGACATAGACTTTATACGGCGCACAAGTAGCTGCGCCCGCTGAAAGGAAGAGCACACTGGCTATGGCAGGGAGTTTGTAACGCCAGATCATCTCTATAGCCATTCTAGACGCAGTGACCTACTCGGCGGCATATTACACTGTCAAACGATGCGAGCTTCTCACGGTGCTCGTATCGCCGCCGTGGGCAGTCCCTGTTGCAATTGACTGGCGTCTAGCCCACTGTTGAAGGCATAGCGTTTGTAGGTCAATACCAGCGACACATCGGCTTGGCTTATTTCCACTCGGCGCGGTAGATAGAGCGCATCCTGTCGGCGGTATTCTTTTAGCTCGCGGAGTAGGACTTCGCCCTCGGGCAGGGGGATGCTCTCGCGCAACACCAAGCCCCGGCGCAGGTCTAGCCACGCCTGCCGCCCGCCCGCGAGCGCAACTACCGCGTGGTCGGCATGCGGATAC
>JAJEEZ010000541.1:0-15404 GCA_022820705.1 Candidatus Latescibacterota bacterium
CCCTCGCGCTCCCACGGGCTCCGTCCCACCGCGTGATACCGCACGATGTCGGCCTGATAGGGCGTCATCGACGTGTCGCTGCGCCCCACAATTCCCTCGTCCGTATGGACTTCCAAAAAGCTCTGCCGCACCGGACGCAATTCCGGGTCGGGCCTGCCCTTATGCGTGTATTGTATTCTCCTCAGCCCCTCTACCTGCGCGATACTGTGACCGCCGCGCCCCTTGCGGCTTGGGTCTTCCAACACCAGCAATTTCACTGCGGTGATTTTCATGTGCGCCTCCTTTATCCACAAACTTGCATACCCTATATTCACCCCCCACAACTGTCAACCTCAGAGACCTACAGCAACGCGGAATGATTTGCACGATTCGAGCAGTAGATCGTCTTGTGCATCCGATTCTACCTCTATCTGCGCCATCTGCGGATCATATAGGACTGCTATATTATGAAAATCGCCGCCATCGAAACCTTCGACCTCACCTGTCCCCTTGAGCGCCCCTTTGGCTGGTCCCAAGGCTGGCTCGACCAGCGCAGCACCACGCTCATCAAAGTCACCACGGACGACGGCCTCGTCGGCTGGGGCGAAGGCGCGGCCGCCGGTCTCATCGACGGCTTGATCGCCCCGCTGCTCATCGGCCAAGACCCCATGGACCGCACAGGGCTGTGGGAGCGCATGTTCCACGCGCTCTACAACGGCAACAACGCGGTCGGCCTAGCCGGCAGCGCCCTTTCCGCGCTCGATATCGCCCTCTGGGATCTCGCGGGCAAAGCGACCGGCCTTCCGGTCTGCGCCCTCCTCGGCGGCAAGGTCCGCGACAAAGTCGCCGTCTATGCCACCGGCCTCTACTATACCGAAGGCGAGTTTCCCGACCGCCTGCTCGACGAGGCACGGGGCTATGTGGCCGCAGGTTTCAAGGGGATGAAGACCAAGGTCGGAGGGCTGTCCATCGCCGAGGATGTCGCACGCGTCAAGGCACTGCGCGATGCCATCGGCCTAGACATTCACCTGATGGTCGATGCCAACGAAGCCTACAACGCCACCACGGCAATTCGCATTGGCCAGCAGCTGGCCGATCTGGACTTGGTTTGGTTTGAAGAGCCTGTCAACGCCCAAGACTTGGACGCCTATTTGGAAGTCAAAGCCGCGCTGCCCATGGCCATTGCCGGCGGCGAAAACCTGCGCACTCGCTACGAATTCAAGCCCTACCTGACGCGCCGCGCGTACGACATCGTCCAGCCCGACATCATGCACTGCGGCGGCATCACTGAAATGCAGCGCATCTGCGCTATGGCCAACGCCTGCGGCATTCAGGTCAACCCCCACGTCTGGGGATCGCCCGTTATGATCGCCGCCACGTTGCACCTTGCCGCCACGTTGCCGCCCTGCCCACCAGCGCGCAACGCTCAGCCTTATATGCAGGAGCCGGTGATGGAATTCGACCGCACGCCGAGCGCCATCCGCCAAGAGCTATGCGCGGTGCCGTTTGATCAAGAGGACAGCTTTGTGCGCGTGCCAACCGGGCCGGGGTTGGGAATTGAGGTGGATGAAGAGGTGGTCGAGAGGCTGAGGCAAGGTTAGATTGAATAAAGGTTGGCCAAACTGGTGGAATTGGGAGCTAGGTTTTACAGCACACCTAGAAGTCCGCATGGAGGAGCGGAGATTCTCTGAGATCGAACTGCGGACGATGCTTGACGATGCCTCAAAATTGGTTCCTGCTCGCCGCCCGGGTCGTTGGCTCATTCATACTCGTCATGCGGGACATCCTTGGCTTGTGGTTGTTGAGCCAGACCTAGACGACAAAATTCTTATGGTTGTAACCGCATATCCTGCAGAGGTGCACCGATGAAAACCGTTTCTTTGCAAATCACCTATCGAAAAGGCAAGCCGTTTGCCGCCTATATTTACCTATCTCATCAACACAGCCAGAAAAGCGTACGCACTGAAGCTGTAACAGAAGATCTCCTCATTGACTATGCTCAAGATGGCACGCCTCTTGGAATTGAGGTCGTCTCACCCGGAATGGTAAGTATCGACGAAATACAGCGCGTCTTTGATCGTCTGGGGCTCGGCAGACTAGAACCCGCAGAACTGGAGCCGCTCAAAGCAGCGTAACGATTCTAGCCTAGGGTTGGGAATGGCATCTTCAAGAGCATTTTGGCGACCGTGAGCGACCAGACGGAGCGTCGATCACTAGGCCTAACTCTTGCCTTTACTACCCTGCTGTTGTGGGGTGCCCTGCCCGTGGTGCTCAAGCTGTTGTTGCAATCGTTGGACCCCTTTACGGTTACCTGGTACCGCTTCTTGCTCGCGGGGGCCATGCTAGTCCCTGTCATCCACTTTCGCTACGGCCTTGGTTCTCCTTTTCGGATTCGCGGCGCAGTTTCGGTTCTAGCGGTGGTTTGCGTCCTCGGCCTCGGCGGCAATTACCTGACGTATCTGATGGGTCTGAGCCGCATCTCGCCTGGCTCGGCTCAGATCGTGATGCAGTTTTCGCCCATAATTGTGCTCTTGGGTGGACTAGTCTTCTTCAAAGAAGCCTTTAGCCGTCTGCAGTGGATCGGCCTCGGCGTGCTGATCGTCGGGATGGGGCTCTTTTTCAACCAGCGCTTCGCCGAACTGCTCTTCGTGCTGGAAAACTACGGCATCGGCGTTTGGCTCGTCTTTGCCTCGGCCATTCTCTGGGGAGTTTTCATGCTGGCGCAAAAGCCCCTGCTGCGGCACCTACCCTCGACCTCGATTATGGCCTTGGTCTATTGGTTGGGCACGATGCTCTTCCTGCCTTTGGCCCAGCCGAGCCGCATACTCGACCTGCCGGCCATCCCCTGCTTGCTCTTGGCCTGCTCGGTCGTCTTCACCCTCGTCTCCTACCTCAGCTTCGCCGAATCGCTCAAGCGGATGGAGGCTTCGCGCATGGGCGCGCTGGTCTCGCTGACGCCTCTGGTCACGATGGCCGTGATGGGTTTACTCGCCCTCTTCGACCCCAACCTAGTCCCCATGGAACCCCTCAACAAACCCGCCATCGGAGGAACCATACTGGTGGTCGTCGGGTCGATGTGTAGTACCTTGGGCAAGAGCGCGTCTTAATGGTGAGGAACGCCAATGGACTTTCGCATCGAAGAACAAAGCATCGACGTCCTATTCGAATACGGCCAAGTGCCCATCGCCCTTGAAGTAAAAAGCCGCTTTCGCGTCGAACTCATCGACAACGGTTTGGGAGGGATTCGGCTAGTCGAAGAACCCGTCGATCCGTCCTACAGCAAAGACTACGACCACTCCGGCGGCCCCGAACGCTGGACCCGGAGATCGTGGGACCTCTCGCGGTGGATTGTCCTCGCTGCATACAGGGAACAAGAGCGCATCGGCGGGGCTATTGTCGCCTTTCACGGCGAGGGCTTAGACTACTGCGAAGGGCGCGAAGATCTAGCGGGCCTCTGGGACATCCGCGTGCGGCCCGAATATCAAGGACGAGGTGTGGGCAGGGCGCTCTTCCAACGCGCCGAAACCTGCGCCAAGCAGCGGGGCTGCATCCAACTCAAGATCGAGACCCAAAACATCAACGTCCCCGCTTGCCGCTTCTACGCCCGCATGGGTGCCAAACTCGGTCATGTCCATCTCTACGCCTACCGTACCGAGGGCCTAGACGAAGTGCAACTGACTTGGTACAAGGATCTGTAGCTGTCGCAGACGCTGGCGGTTAAAAAGTGCGCGACGATTTGTTTCCAGTCGCGTTGGGTCTTTTTCGGCAACTTGCTTTCACCGACCCAAGTCGCGAGCGAAGAATCACTTGAGTACAATTCAGGTTTTATACGAGGAGAGCTAGGTATGACAGATATTTTCGAGAGAGTGCGCGAAGACTTCCCGCGAGCGCGGACCATGGCGTACTTCGACAACGCCTCGTCGCATCCGATCAGCGTACACTCGGCCGCGGCGCTGCACCGGTACGTCGATTGGGTCGCACACGAAGTGGGGGAGCCGTGGTGGCCGGCCTGGGCACCGCCGCGCGACCAAGCCAAGGCCCTATTTGCCCAGCTCATCAACGCCGATCCCGGCGAAATCGCCTTTGCGCGCAGCACGGTGGAATCAGAGAGCAATATCCTCAACGGCTTGCAGGATCATCTGGCGGGCGGCAATGTGGTGATGTCGGACCTGAATTTCAGTCCCTGCATATCCAACTACAAGTTTCGCGAGCAGCAAGGTCTCGACGTGCGGATCGTCAAGAATCGCAACTGGCAAATCGACATGGCCGCCATGGCAGACGCGGTCGATGGCAACACCCGGCTGATTTCGGTGGCATTGGTGTCAAACGTCAATGGGTATGTCGCAGATGTCGCGGCGCTGAGCAAGCTGGCTCACGACAACGGCGCGTATCTGTATGCCGATATCATGCAGGCCGCAGGCGGCGTTCCGATCAACGTCAAGGCGATGGGCATCGACTTTGCGGCTTGTTCGACGTTCAAGTGGCTGATGGGAGTCAAGGGGTTCGGGTTTCTGTACGTTCGCTCTGATCTGCAGCACGACGTACTCAAACCGTCTCAACCCACGGGTGGTGTGAGACTAAACTATCCCCCTTGGGTGGAAGAGCCCGATTCTGCTGATGAGGAGATATCGTTTTCATCCCCGACCGGAGTCGGCGCTTACGAGGTCAGTTACCCCTCGTACGAAGGAGTCGTATGCGCCCAGGAGAGCCTGCAGTACATCCTGCGCCTCGGCGTCAACAGCATCCGCAACCACGCGAGAGACCTGACCGATCGCCTGCAGGAAGAGCTGCCGCAGCGGGGGTACAAATCGATCACGCCGCAGGGAAACGAAAGCCCCATACTCGCCTTCGTAGCGCCACACCCCGAAGCCGCCTTGGCTAGTTGCAGGAGTGCCAATGTTCATATAGCGATGCGTTTCGGCAACAAGATGCGCCTCTCACCCTCGGTGTACAACAACCACGAGGACATCGATCGCCTCCTAGAAGCCCTGCCTTAGAAGCAGTTACCTCACACCGAATCGGCCACCTCGGCGAGTCCTGCGTAGCCGTTGCTCGGCTTGGGTCTGCGGGAATGGTGTGAGGGCAAGAGCAGGGCTGCCTGCTGGGGAGCGGTGAGCTCGTCCCAGTAGGACGGACGCCGGCCGCGCACTCCGCCTCCGCCCCATGCCATGTGCCCGGTGTTGTACTTGTAGAGGATGGCCCGGCGCTGGTGGTCGGCATTCCACGGGAGGGTGCCGTGGGTACACGCCTCGCTGAAGATGATGGCGTCGCCTGCTTTGGCGTTGATCTCGGTCACGTATTCCTGGTACTGTTCCCATCGGAGCATCTTGGCCGGGCAGGTCACGTTAGCCTTGTGGCTGCCGGCAATGACGCTGATGCCGCCGTCGCCAGGCCCTTCGTCGGCGAGCAGGTATTCGATGACGCAAAGGCCGGTGAAGATCTTACCCTCGCGGTAGAAATAGGGCGCGTTGTCAAAGTTGCCGTGCAGCATGCCGCCGGAACATCCCTTGTCCATCGCGATCAGACCCGGACCGTGGTCGAGCCGCCAGCCTTCCCCGAGGATCGTGTTGAGGTGAGGAATGGTTTTGGGATGCGCCAGCATTTCTCTGAAAGGCTCGCAGAACGGCCGCGGCAATTCCAACAGGCCCTCGCTGTTGCCGAGGCGCGTCGAGGTGTTCTCACCCTTCAAAGCAACGGAGTCGCCAAAATACTCCGGACTTGGTGTGAGTTCCATTGAGTCGATGGCTTCGTTGGCCAGCTTCAGGTGTTCCTCGCTGAGCACGTCCCGCACGATCAAAAATCCGAGCAGGTCGAAGAGGTACTTCTCATCGGCGGACATTTCCACCGTTTCTGCGGTGATTGAGCGCGAGGTGTTGGCGTGTTCAATCATGGCTGCTCTCCCTATGATGGATGGTTTGGAAGATTGGTTACAAGAGCCTTTATCGACAAAATGCCCTGAGCGGGTACGGTGTGCAAGGCTAATTTCCAACTTGGCGCGGGGCGAGGCGGTGTATATGTTGAGCAAGATGCACTGCAAACCGCATTGAGGACTGACTATGGCCAATATCACCCGCGCTCTTTTCATTGGCAACAACTTCAGCGGCGGCGGCACGGGATAGCGCTATGCACCCTTGGACCTGTCCCTTAGTGCTAGATTCATCGCGCAAGATCGTCGCTGGCAGCCAAGATGCCTTAGTCCGTGCCATCCGCCGTGGCGCGGACTTGCGCATCTACACCGAATTTCGCCACAACGAGCACATCGACGTGCGCTCCTCCAGCGACGAGAAGGTGCGCGAGGTGGCCGGGTTCGCCGTGACGTATCTCGTCGAAGACCGCTGGGCCGCCGGCTTGATGAGCCTGCGTCAGCCCGTGTCCTTGCCCGACGGATTTGGGCCGCGGCCCTCGATGTCGTTCTTCCTCTACAATCAAGACGGCCACCAAGCCCTCAGCCGTCCCCACCTCGACGGGCAAGAGACTGTGCCCGCCCCCGAGGAAGGACCGCACCCCATGCCGAAGTACCACTTGCTCGACAGCCATGACTCAGCGACCAACGCCCCGAGCCACAACTTCATTTACGACTTTGACATTTATAAGTTTTACGTCGCCGACACGTGGGAGGAAGTATTGCACCACGACGCCCACGGTCGCGTCCTTTCCGGCTCCATCGACGCCCTCGCCACTGCCTTTGGCGACGGCGCGGCCATCAAGGTCGGCATTGGCGGTTTGTGCGCGGACCTGGCCGGAGAAGGGGATGATCTAGCCCACGAGGTATTCGTCGAAACCGGCTCGGGCTATTACTATGTCGAGCAGCAGCTCTTCATCGCCGGGTCGCATCCAGTCATTCGCATCCGGCCGAGTATCCCCATGCGCTATCAGAGCAAGGGCTGGGACTTTGGCTGGCTGGTACTGCGCACCGACGGAGCGGTCGTCTATCGGCAGTGCGACCCCTATTCGCTCGCCTTTGCCGATGGAACGCGACGCCACCCGATTCGCTGGTTCGCGCGCTGATCCGCCGGTTGGCTCTGGCGCGACCATCCCGACCCAGAAGTCTGCGCCTTCTACTCAGTGTTCAATCCCAAGTCGCGGGCTTTTGCCGCAGCCTTCGGCGCTTCTGCACCTGAGTAACGACGCTAGGCTTCGTACATCACCGGGCAAATCTGGGGATCGTCCAAATGCGCGGTGTAGTAGCCTTGGTCGCCGGGCACCGGCACGGCTCGTTCGTCGCGCAAATGCACGGCCAAGCTCCAGCGCGCCGCATCCGAGACATTGGCGTTGGAGCCGTGGTAGGTCAGGCAGTGGTGGACGCTAAGCCCGCCTAAGGGCATCAGCGCCGACACTTCCTCCCAAGTCTCGCCCGCTGGCACTGCGATGTCCTCCCGCAGCTTGTGTTGGTCCTTGTCGAAGAAGTTGCCTTGGTCCAAGAAGCCCCAACGGTGCGACCCGCGCACAAAGCGCATCGGTCCCAACTCCTCCCCCACATCGCACAGCGCGATCCACGCCGTAAAAAGCCCTTCGTCTTGCTGCCACATGCCCCAGTACTGTCGGTCTTGATGCCAGCCGACGTGCCCTGCGGTCGCGGACCCCGGCGGCTTGATCAGCAACTGACTCGCCCACACCTGCACTCGCTGTGCGCCCGTTATCTCGGCGACCCTGCGTCCCACTTGTGGACAGGTCACCAATCCGTAGAGTCCCGTATCCGACCGATGCGGATTGTTGATCTTGCACAACACCTCTGGATCGTACCCAAGATGCTCGGTCGGCGGCAGTTCCATATCAAACTTCCCATCGCGCACGGCCACCATTCCCTGTAATGCCTTTGCCAACACATCGTCCGGCGGGATCTGTTCATCCGCGATACAATACCCGTCTCGTTCGTACTGATCGACAGTTTGTCCCATCTGAAGTTCTCCAATCGTTAGATTGCACAAAAATCGCCGACATCGAGGTCCTGCACGCCGAATACCAGACCGTTGGGACGGCAACTTGGCGCGAGGCAAAGCGGTGTTTATGTTGAGCAGGAACCCATTAACTCAAACAGAAGACGGACCATGGCCAATATCACCCGCGTCCTTTTCATAGGCAACAGCTTCACCGCGCGCAACGATCTGCCCGGCCTCCTCGCCCAACTCGTCCACTCCGGCGGCAAGGGCGAGTTGGAATGCGAACTCATCAGCGCTGGCGGGGCCTCGCTCAGGATGCACTTGAACAAAGGCGAGGCACACGAGCGCTTGCAGGCGTCCGACTGGGACTACGTCGTATTGCAGGAGCAAAGCACCCTGCCGGTCAAAAATCCCAAACGCACCGGAGAAAACATCCGCGAGTTCGACGCCGTAATTAAAGCGGCACAGACGCAGACGATACTCTACATGACTTGGGCGCGGCAAAACGCGCCCGAGACCCAAGCCGCCTTGAGCGAGACCTACGCCGAAGTAGGGCGCGAGATCGGCGCGACCGTCGTGCCCGTGGGCCTAGCTTGGCAGCACTGTCTAGCGGCGCATCCCGATATCGTCCTGCACGACAAGGACCAAAGCCACCCGAACCTCGCCGGGTCCTACCTAGCGGCTTGCACATTTTATGCGACGCTCTTTATCGGTCGCTCCAAGTCCATTCCCAACATCGACATTGACCTAGACGCCGAAACAGTCAACGCCCTCCACGAAGCGGCGCTGGCAGCGACGAGCACCTAGCGCGTCTCCGCGTAGAGGAGTCCTCCCTATGAGTGCATTTGCAAGCGAGTACTACCTGTGGCTCAAAGCTATCCACGTCATCTTCGTCATCGCCTGGATGGTCGGCATGTTCTACCTGCCGCGCCTCTATGTCTATCACTGCCAAGTTACCCTTGGCTCCGAAGCCGACGAGACGTTCAAAGTCATGGAGCACAAGTTGCTGCGGATCATTATGAATCCGGCGATGATCATTTCTTTTATCACCGGCATCCTGCTCATCCTCGCCACGGGTGCCGGTGCGCCCGGCACCGGCTACTGGATACACATCAAGTTGGTGCTAGTGCTCGCGATGGCGGCCCTCCACGGTATGCTCTCCTCCTACCGCAAAGCGTTTGAACGCGGCGAAAACCAAAAGAGCGAGCGGTTCTTCCGCATTCTCAACGAAGTGCCCACCGTGCTGGTGATCGTCATCGTGCTGTTGGTGGTAGTCAAGTTCGTCTGAGCTTGATTCAGGGCCGCAATTTCCTTATACCATCGCGGTGCATTTCCGCGACCCATTTACCAAGGAGAAACTCATGAAATCGCTCACCTCGGCGATCCTCGTGCTCGCCTTGTCCCTGCCGTGCTTTTCCCAGACCCGCGAACAAGGGCCGTGGTGGCCCTCGCCGTGGGGAGCCGACGACCAAGCCGGCGCATCCAACCGCATTACCGCCGAAACCATCCTCAAGGCCGTGCAGCTAGTCAAGACCGGCAAGATGTATGAGCTGGGCCAGATATACGAGCGCGGCATGCCGCTGTTTGGCGAGCGCACGTATGCGATGATCATTCCCGGCGCGCCCACTGGCGGCCCCTTCGGCGAGAACAACATGCTCATGTATTTCGACGAGTTCCTCTGCGCCGAGATCGGCCAAGTCGGCACCCAGTTCGACGGGCTAGCCCATATTGGCACGCGCATGGAGATGGCCGACGGCTCGATCCAAGACGTATTCTACAATGGCGTTACCGCCGACGAGATGGCCACTCCTTATGGGGTGACCAAACTGGGCATCGAACACGTGCGCCCCTTCATCACCCGCGGCGTGCTCATCGACATTGCCGGCTACAAGGGCGTCGAACACCTCGGCCACAGCTACGAGGTCACCGTCGCCGATATCCGCGGTGCGCTCGCAAGGCAGGGGATCGCCGAAAGCAGCATCGAGGAGGGCGATGCCCTGCTCTTCAACTACGGCTGGTCCAAGCTGTGGACGGATCCTGATACCTACAACACCAACCCGCCCGGCATCGGCATGGAAGCGAGCGAGTGGATCATCTCCATGAAACCTTCGATGATCGGCTCGGACCAGTGGACCACCGAAGTCGTGCCCGGTCCCGACCCCAAATTGGTCTTCCCGGTCCACCAGGAACTCATCACCAAGAACGGCATCTTCAACCTGGAGAACATGGTCTTTGAAGAAGTGTTGGCCGACGAGGTGTACGAGTTTCTCTTTATATTCACGCCGACCCGCTTCAAAGGCGGCACGGGATCGCCGGGGCGGCCACTCGCCATCCGCTGAACTGGAATGGAGAACCCCGCGTCGAAACGGCGCGGGGTTCTCAACTGCCCAAAACCCCCTATGAACGCATCGAAAGACTCCACTCCAGCCGGTCGCCTGCACGACCTCTTGCGCCCCGAAGTCCTAGCCGCTTTCGACCGTGACTTTTTTGAACGGGAAGGGTACTGGGTCTGGGAAGGCATTCTAACCGACGCCGGGCAACAGCGCTGGACGGCCAGCCTGCAAAAGCTCCAACGGATGAACGACGCCGTTGTAGTAGGTACTGATTGGGGTGCCATTGACTATGCGAGCCGTGGGCTGCCCGAACCGACACCGGGGCAGACGACTCCTGAGTTCCTAGCATCCTGTTGCGGCGGTTCGGAGCAAATGCGCTTTATGTCGCCGGAACTCCGCGCCTATATGTACGAACACGGGCTTTTCGGCCCTAGTCCCGCGCCGGTCGCTACGGAATTCGAGTGGCAGGGGATGATGCCCGAATACTTTCCGCTCGCGTACGACGATTTTATCCTCGACGTCACCACCAGCCACCCGCAGATGATGGAACTCTTCGGTCAGCTCCTCGGCGAGCGCTTCCTGCTCGACCACTGTCTGATGCTCAACCGGCCGGCCGGATCGAGGGGGCGGCGCTGGCACGCGCACCCGTATCGCCAAGGGCAGTACGAAGTCGAAAGCGAAATCGGCGACGGCCACGCGCTAACTACTCAATTTCTAGCGCAGCAATGCGTCCGCACCCTGTGCTATCCCGAAGGGATGGGAATCGGCGATGGGGGCGGCGAGTTGGCCGTTATCCCCGGTTCCCACCTCTACCGCATTCCCTATCGGTGGAATTCTACAAGGACCGAGTACGACGACGAAATGCAGACCAACTGGATAGCGGGCAAAATCCACGCCTTTACCGGCGAACCGTTGCGGATTGAGCGCTTGTCGCTGCCGCCCGGCAGCATGGTCTCCTTCGTCCACCACATGCCGCATCACGTCGGCCACCGCGACTTGGACGCCCCCACGCGCTGGGGTCTGCTGATGGCCTACCGGACGCCCGACCCCAAAGCCAGCCCGGCCAAGTGGAACGAAGGAACGCCCACCCACTGGGCCGAGCGCGTAGAGGCGGAGGACAGGCTCACCACTGCAATGCGCCGGATATTCGAGGGAGACGATCCCTTGGCTTAGAAGGAGAACCTCCACCTTCTATCTAAGAAGCGGTCTGCTTCACCGCGCCTTTAGGCGTGACAAACCTCTGGCGGCCCTCGCCTATAAAGTCCTATACTATCGCTATACCGCATCCACGAGGAGATACGCCATGACTCTGCTCCTTGCCCTCGCGCTGTTCGCTTCGCCGTTGCTGGCCGATTCCACCGGCGAGTGGCGCTCGTACGGCGCGACCGCGGCCAGCACCAAATACGCCCCGTTTGACCAAATCGACGCCACCAATTTCGCCCAGCTAGAAATCGCCTGGACTTGGGCCTCGGCCGACCAGCCCATTCTCGACGCCCATCCAGAAATCTGGACCATGGTCTTTGAGGGCACGCCGCTCCAAGTCGGCGACAACCTCTACGTCAGCACTTCGCTCAACCTAGTCGTCGCACTCGACGCCACAAGCGGCAAGACAATCTGGACCTACGACCCAGGCACCTGGAGGTCAGGCACACCAGCCAACGTCGGCCTAGTCCACCGAGGCGTCTCCTATTGGGAGGACGGCGGCGACCGTCGCATCCTCTTTGGCACTGGCGACGCCTATCTCATCGCCCTCAACGCCGACAACGGCCAACCCATCCAGAGCTTTGGCGACAACGGCCGCGTCGATTTGACCAAGGGCTTGCGCCGGCCAGTCGCACGCGAACTCTACGCAGTCACTTCACCGCCGGTCATCTGCGGCGACATCGCCATCGTCGGCGCGGTGGTCCTCGATGCCTTTGCCGTTGGTCGCCCACCCGACGAAACCATGCCCCCGGGCGATGTGCGCGGCTTCGACGTGCGCACCGGTGCCCAAAAGTGGGTCTTTGAAACTATCCCCCAAGAAGGGGCCTTCGGCAACGAGACTTGGGAAGACGGCTCGTGGGAAAACACCGGCAACACCAACGTCTGGACCTTGATGAGCGCCGATCCCGAATTGGGCTACGTCTATTTGCCGGTGAGCACCCCGACTAACGATTACTACGGCGGGCACCGTCCCGGAGACAACCTCTTCGCCGAGAGCCTCGTCTGCCTGAATGCCGCTACGGGCGAGCGCGTCTGGCACTTCCAGATCGCCCACCACGGGATGTGGGACTACGATCTGCCGGCCGCGCCCAACCTCGTCGATATCAACGTCGGAGGCCGGGAAATCAAGGCCGTGGCCCAAGTCACCAAACAAGGCTTCTGCTTCGTCTTCGACCGCCAAACGGGCGAGCCAATCTGGCCCATCGAAGAAAAACCCGTACCGCAATCCGACATCCCCGGCGAAAATTCCTCGCCCACCCAACCCATTCCCAGCAAGCCAGCCGCCTTCGAGCGCCAAGGTCTGACTGAGGACGATCTGATCGACTTTACCCCAACCCTACACCAGATGGCCAAGACCATCGCCGACGATTACAGCTACGGCCCGCTCTACATAGCGCAGACCGTGGAGAGCATGGATAAGAAGGGGACGATCCTCGTTCCCGGCATTATCGGCGGAGCTAGCTGGGCTGGTGCTGCCGTCGATCCCCACCAAGGCATAATCTACATCCCCTCTTATACGTTCCCGGCCGTGCTAACCCTGACCAAAGCCACCGACCCCAACGCTCCCTTCCGCTATACCGGCGGAGTAGAATTCGGTCCCGACGGCCCGCGCGGCCTGCCCTTGCTCAAGCCGCCCTACGGCCGGATCACGGCCATTGATCTCAACACGGGCGAACACCGCTGGCAGGTCCCCGTGGGTGAGGGGCCGCGCGACCACCCCAGCCTTGCCCATCTCGATTTGCCGCCCTTGGGCTGGGCACAGCGCAACTTCCCCATCATCACCGAGAGCTTGCTCTTCGCCGCGACTCAGGCGCAGTGGGACGTGGTCAACAACTCGCCCCGAGGCAATGCCGTCGAGGTCAAAATCAATCCCAATGCTCCCTATCTCTGGGCCTTTGACCCAGACGACGGCGCGCTGATAGGCAAAGTTGAGCTACCGCGCAACGCCTCGGGCCAGCCCATCACCTATATGGCCGGCGGCAAGCAATACATCGCCATTCCCACCGGCGGGGCCGACCAGCCAGCCGAGTTGGTGGTGCTGAGTCTGCCCTGATAACGGAAGGACCGCGCGCATGAATTTGCTATTCCGCCTTGATGCTTCTCTCCGGCCGACCTAGAATCCTTCCGCCAAGACGGATGCGCCGCCATGCCCTAGGTTTTCGCTTGATAAGCAGCGACCACCTCCGTCGCCGCTTTAGTTCCCACCGGCCATCTCAATGAACTTTTTCCGCGGCTTTTCGCTCAACACAACCTGCTCCTTTCTGGTCTTTTCTTTGGGCTTTGTGAACTCGGTCCTGCTGGCCGATCAGCTAGGGCCGGAGCACTATGGCACCCTAAAGCTATGGACTGCGCTCGTCATGTTGGGCGTTCTGTTCTTAGGAGAGTGGCTCAGCAAGGGGAACATTTACGTGGTGGGGCGAGAGCGAGAGCGGGAGGCCGCGATCAATCACACCTTGTTGTATTGCCTCGTCTTGGGTGCCCTCCTGTTGCTGACGGCCCCTTTTAGCTTGGCACTCGCAAAGGTCTTCGTGCCCAGTATTACCCTGGTCCAATGGATTTTGGGCGTTTGCGTAATTGCGTTCACCGTGCTACAAAGGGCGGGTTTGTCCGTCTTTTTAGGCGAAGATCGGCTCAAGCCCTACGCACTGCTGCCCGTAGTCTTCATCGCCATCTATCTCGGCGGCAATCTAGTCCTTTCCCAGCTAGGGTATCTCGAATTGGAACGGGTGATGGGAGTGTGGGTAGGAGCAGTAGGAATAACGGGCTTGGCTATTTTTGCCCTATTCTTGTACCGGGGATTCCGCTTTCGGTGGGGAGGGCGACGCGCGCTCGGGCAAATGCTGCGCATTGGTTCGCGTGGCGAGGTCTGCTTGGTGCTCATGTTTTTGCTGCTCAAGAGCGACCTCTTTTTTATCGAGCGCTTTTTGGGCGCGAAGGAGGTCGGCGTGTATGGAGTGGCGACAAACTTTACGGACATGGTGCAGCGCGTCGCCAACATTGCCTCGGTCATCCTGCTCGCCAAAATAGTGCGCGGACAAGACGACACGCGGCTCTCCTTGGGCGTGGGCCAAGGCATCTTTGTCTTTTCCTTGCTTTCGGCGGTTGTCTTGATCTTCGGCGGACGCCTACTGCTGAGCGTCTTCTTTCCCTTATATCCAGATGCGTACGAGCCCCTTGTTTGGCTGTTGCCCGGCATGTTGTTTTTGGGCTTCGGGGCCGTGTTCAACGCCAAGCTAATGGGCGAGGGCTATCCCTCCATGACCCTGTGGGCACCCAGTATCGCTTTGGCGGTCAATGTGGCCCTGAATCTATGGTTGATCCCCAAGCTCGGGCTGCGCGGGGCCGCCTTATCTACTTCGCTCGCGTATGCGTTGTGGGGCGTCCTGACGGCCTCTTATTACTTGCGTCTAAACCGGCTGAGCTGGCGGGCCGTCTTTGCGTTGCCCTCTTTTGGGCAAGCGGAAAAGCCGACGACGAAGCAGCCACCATCCGTATGAAGGAGATACAGTCTATATTTTCGAAGCAACCCGTTACGGGCTTTTCACAAAAATTCCTGAGACTCAACGCCTGAATCCCAAGAAAGTTTTTGTGCAATACTGGCAAGTTTATTGCTGATCTGTTGGAGGACTTAGAGGACATTCAGATTCCAATTTCTGTATGAGCCTTGCAATATTGCAAACAACGCCATTTACAAGTCTATCCGATCTACTTATCAATTCTTCATTCCAGACTGAAAAGGGATTCCTTTCCTCCATCATATTCGACCTGTGATAAATAGGCTTCAATTTCTCCATGTCTGAGTGAGCGTGAAAACCATCTCTAAGTGCTATTATTGACTTGTGTATATTCATATACTCTTTAGGGATTAACCTAAGTACACGACAGTAACATGGGTTGATATTGTCGGGCTTGTTTAGGTTGGTCTCGTGTTTGGTGTATGATTTGTGTGAGTTGGTCTAATCCTTTTCGAAAGAGGCTTATGGCTTTTCGTCCATGTTTTTTTATCGGG